>CAZIIZ010000029.1:0-12371 GCA_964539225.1 uncultured Hyphomicrobiales bacterium
CCAGCCGACTGAGTATTTACGAAAAAACAGAATATAAATAATGTTTTTAGAAATTACTCAGAATTGCTTCGGCTGTTTCATCATAAGTAATAGTTTTCCCGGCGGCTACATCGGCAGCGATGCTGTGTTCTAAAGTCCATGCCTTCAATCTTATGCGTTTCTCTTCAGAATCAGTAGTAATAATATCGGCTAATTGCTCGTGTCCGGCGGATAATATAATCGAACCGTGCTGCAATAGAGTATCGCCAAATACTCTTTGAGCCGAACCGACCATTTTTTTACCCTGACAATTGATCTCCCAACGTGCAGAACTGGCAAAGCAAGATACAGAACGGTCTTCTCGCTTGTAGAGAGTTCGGAAATCGGGTTGCGACTTCTCGAATCCTAAGTCGGGAATATTTAATTTATTCAAACCTTCTAATAAGAAGATGTGAATGTCTCTGTATAAATCTTGAGGCGAAGTGCCTTCGGGAATAGGGCAAACGATTGAATATGTTAGCTCGTTTGCGTGTAATACAGCTCTGCCACCAGTAGGACGGCGAACTATGTCAATATTACGAGCGAAGCATAATTCGGGGTCTATATCTGCTTCTTTTTGATTATAGCCCAATGATAAAGCCCAAGGTTGCCATCCGTAAACACGAAACATAGCCTTGGCATTGCCTTCCGAAAATTGTTTGGTTCGTTCAATATCGAAATCCATATTGTACTGACCTTTGCAAAATCCGGAGTTTATTACTTCGAAGTCATCGCCTAAAAAACTATATAATTTATCCATTTTTTATAACATCTCTAATTATTTCTAAACATCAATAATGGATTCAAAATTAGTTACTTTATTCTTCTCTACCAAATTTCTGGGCAAAATACTGCAATTATTTTATCGCTTACAGGCATCTGCAAGTTGCGTTGATTTAACTTAATGTATCGAAAAATTAATTGACTAGAGGCAATTCATTCCAACTTGTTGTATATCGTGGGGACTTCCTATCTGCTTTGGTTCGCCACTTTTTTTGTGTTCCGGCGGCAGCATACGCCAAAGTATTAGCTCCGTATTGTTTATTTACGGCATCTAATATTTCAGTGATTTTAGCGGATTTCTCTCTATCGGCTGTATCGAAAAATGACGGTTGAGCTTCGTCTGCATATACAAATGCTGATAGCATTACTCCGACTTTATGGTATAGAAAACCTTCTTTAAATATTTGATTTAGTCCGCGTTGGGCAAATTGGATCAATTCAGCGGTAGAATTAGTAGCTATCGGGAATTCTATCATTACTCCATTATGATACTGCTGCGAAGTTTTAAACGGATTAGTACGAATAAACACATGCAAAATGTGAGCAGCGGATTTTTGACGACGTAATTTTTCAGCAGCAATAGAAGTAAAGTAAGCCACGGCTTCGCTCAAATCCTGTTTCGATTCAGTTACTTTGCCGAACGAGCGACTCGATACAATTGATTTTTTATCCGGTCGTGCAGTTTCCATACTAATGCAGGGCGTTCCCTTGAGTTCGTAGAGAGTCCTCTGACCCATCACTGTCATTTTCTTACGAACCCATTCCGACGGAGCGTTAGTAAAATCTAATGCAGTATATATGCTGTGGGCTTTCAACATTTTAGAATACTGCCGCCCGACTCCCCAAATATCTTCGACAGGAGTTTCACGCAAATGTTCCTCTATAATAGATTGATTTGTATATATATCAAGAACACCATTTAGTTCTTTCACTTTTTTTGCTCGTCTATTTGCTAATTTGGCTAAAGTTTTAGTTTGAGCGATGCCAACCGAGACGGGTATTCCAGTCCATTTCTTAACACTATTGCGTATCAGTCGGCAATATTTATCCAAATTACGGGTTTCGAATCCCTCTAAACTAATAAATGCTTCATCTATAGAATAAATCTCTACATCCGGTGAAAATTTCTCTAAGGACAGCATAACTCTCTGCGACATATCTCCATACAATGTATAATTGGATGAGAATACTTTAACATCATATTTCTTCACTAATTCCTGTACTTTGAATAGCGGTACGCCCATCGGAATACCAACTGATTTCGCTTCGTTCGAGCGTGCTATTATCATACCATCATTATTAGACAGCACTATTATTGGTTTGCCCTCTAACTTAGGATTAAACACACGCTCGCACGAAGCATAAAAATTATTGCAATCAATTAAAGCTATAGGCTTTATTTTCATAATTCAAATTTCCAATTAGTTGTCCGTAATTAACAGTATGCAAAGATAATAAATATGCACGAAAGATGATGTCATTACTCCCAATATCGGCGAAAACAATTAAGAATTTGCTTATTGCAAAATAATCTTTGTTTATTATCCAAATTTATGATAATTTGGAAGTTTGCGAACTTGTAAAATATCAATTTTAATTATAAACAATTCGAAAGATTCAAATGAAATTTCAACACTTACTCAAAGCAATGTTAGTCATTGTGTTCTCGATAATATTAGTTTCTTGTGCGAAAACCGAGAAAGAAAAAATCATTAACTTCAATAATGATGTAGTCGAATGGTTCACGAACAAAGATTTTACTAAAGAAATGAAATCTCAAGTAAAAGCTCCGGAGCAGATGAATAAATTTATGTCCGACAATATAGCTCGCATAGCAAAAGAGAATGGATTTAAAGATGAAAAAGAAACCGAAAAGGCTTTCCAAAAATTAATGAATGATAAGGATATCAAAAAGCTATTGGCAGAAACTGAAATAAAAGTAAAGTCTAGAATGGCAGAAATGCAACAATACCAAATGGAATTGGTGCAGAAATTCCACCCAGAAATGCTTCAGCAAGCTCCGCCTCAAGAAATGCCTCAGGATGCTCCTGCTCCAGCAGTAAAATAATCGTAATTAATATTTGAATATAAAAATCGCCGTAATTGACTATTAATTACGGCGATTTTTTTTGTTCATGTCTGTACTAAATTTCGAGAATTATTTAGCGGAATCTAGCACTGCGTTAGTAAAGAAATATTCCTCCTTCGTATATTTTAAACTAACAAAGGAGGAATATGAGACAATTCAATTAAAGAATGAGGGGTCTTAATTGATATTGCACTTGCAAATTATTTCACTACATCTACTATCCCAATTAGCTGCTCTTCGCCAATTTTAATCGACAATAAATATACACCATCAGCAATATCTGAAATATTAGATTGTAAAGTTTGATTACCAACTTGAAGAATACCGTGATTGAATGATTTTACTATTCGTCCACTTGCATCAATTAATTCTACCGATACATTACTAACTTCTGGTATCGAAATAGAATAATTCAATACATCTTTGGCAGGATTTGGATAGATTTCAATTTGAGATTCGGTAAATTCGCCAAACTCTTCTGCCTCTTTTCGAAGAGTAAAACGAGAAACAGGATTATTAGAATTAGTAACTTGAGTATAAATTGGAACTCCTGCAGGTACAGAACTAATTGGTTCATTGTATTCAAATGCTCTGAAATAGTATAGCATATAGCGATCTAAATTAGTAATAATTACGTTTGTACCGGTTCCATTATAAACGCAATATGCCCCACGGTCAATCATAGTTCCACGACCGAAAATTGGACTTGACTCGTAAATTGTACCATCTGTAACGGGAGTAGTACTCAGGCGGCTTCCTTTTACAAATATTGCTCTTTTATTGCCATTGCCATTGTCCCAAATCAATGTTATACTATTGCGAGTTACATTTGCAAATCTTAAATTAGAGGTCTGTAAGCTCGGAGGATCTATTCTGAAATTAATATTTGGAGCGACATCTGTTTTATAGTTGTATGTAGCAGTATGAGTGCCGTCCCAATTATAAGGAATAATCGAATAATAATATGTAGTACTTAATTCAATTGTATTATCCCAATATGTTGCAGTCGGATCGGTAATATGTCCAACTATTTCTGTTCCGGATGGTGCTGTATATGCACTTCCATCATTAAAATTAGTGGTCAATGATTGTTGATCAGTTCTTCTAACTATATAATATCCATCGCAGTTTGTAATATTTTGTAATGCTTGAAAATAAATTCTAAATGTGCGAGCTGCTTGTACATCAACGTTAAATACATTTGAATGTGCTACAGGTTCAAGCGAATGAGTATATTGCGATATAGTCGGTATAGTAGCCAAAGTTCGATAATTAATTGTTCCGGCATTTGTCCCGTCCCAATTGAATGGAATTAGTGCATAAGTATATTGAGTTTCTGCAGTTAAATTTTGATCTAAATATGAAGTAGTTGCCAAATTGTAAATAGTAGTAACTAAAGTAGTTCCATTCGGAGCTGAATATGCGGCTCCGTCAACAGCTCCTTCAGCATTCGGAGCAGTAGCTCCTTGTTTTCTTAGCAAAATATAACCAGCACAATTACTAATACGATTCTGAATTGCTGCAAAATTTACAGTCATCGATGTAGTAGAAGCAGGAGTAGCCGTAAAAGTTTGTGCATGTGCATTTGGTTCAGTAGAATGAGTATATGCAGTAATTGCATTTGAATAATCACTTGTTCCGCCAGTTCCATAAGCTCTAACACGGTAAGAATATGCAGTTCCCGGAGTAAGATTATTTACTTGATAGCTTGTAAGATTTCCTACATTAGTTCCACTAAGCACAGAACCAAAATCTAAATAATAACCCGAAGCTCCTCCGCTCGGTGCAGACCAATTAGCAGTAATTGAAGTAGTCGATGCAGATGAATATGCCGAAGCCGAAGGACTTGCAGGTGGAGTAGTAAAACTTGAACTGCTTCCATCGCTTCTTCCGGCTGAATTAGTACCGAATGCTGAATAATTATAGCTTGTGTTCGGATTTAATCCGGATGCTGTAGCTGTCCAAGATGTTACTGAACCCAAACCATTGTAATCAGTGCCATTTACTGTAATTCCATAAGCAGTTAATGCTCCGCCGCCATTATTCGAGCATGAACCGCTAATAGTAGCTGATGTTGCAGAATTTACTGAAGCATTTCCGGTGCTAATGGTTGGCTTAACCACTGCCGGAGCAGTACCAGCACCATCAGCGACAGCTGTAATTGTAATAGTAAAAGCTGCACCAAAATAAGCATTAGTCGGAGGACCCATAGCGTAATCAGTAGTAAATGTCAGCACATGATTGCCGGCTGTAAGTTGATCCCAATCAACTTCTACTGCATAGTCAAGAACGAAACCGCCAGCAAAAGAACCGGAAGCGTAGTTCCAATTTGCATTAGTGTATCCGCCATTAGTCGCAGTTAGCCAACCGGTTGATTTGTTTTTTATTTTAAGCGTTATACCAGTAGGCTGTGTAAGTCCAGATATATTCATAGCAGTTATATTGCTTGCACCGGAATATCCAAAATTAACATTATTAGGAGCGGTAGAATAAGAACCATCCAACAATTGAATACCGGTAGTATAGCTGCCTACGCTTCCTTCTTGAGTAAATCCATTACTTACTGGATCTGGAACTGGTACAGCAAATACCTGATTCAAAGGTATAGCTAATAATGCTACTAAAAGCATTTCGTAAAAGAATCGATACGTTTTCATAATATTTCCCTCATTAAAAAATAAATAAAATTGTTTGTAATAATAACTACTTGCAAATATATATTATTTTTTAAGCGAAGGCAAATTATCCATATCCCACAACATCAATTACTATATGTCATTATCTCAATTACTGAATAAGTGCTAAAAATTTGAAAGTATATTTGTGTCAAAACATAAATATACTAAATACAACTATTATATTATTCAACTGATTAACAAAACGACATAAGTTGTTTTATGATATTTGCTCGAATAAATGTCTGTTTTTTTGATAATATGAAGGAGTAACTCCGGTGAGCTTCAGGAATGAGCGATTGAAGGAATTGCGACTATTGAAGCCGGCTATTTCGTATAATGCTTCTAAAGTATATTTGTCGTTTTGGTCGTCAGCCAAAAGCAATAATACTTTTTTGGTGCGTAAACTATTTATATATGCTTTAAAATTTTCTTCTTTTAAGTATCCGTTTACGGCTTTCGATATATAAGTTCTATTCACTTTCAATTTGCTACTAAGGTCAGAAATCGAGAATTCAGGATTTAGATATAGCTTTTCATTGACAATAATTCGATCAATTTTCCGAGCTAATTCTTCAAGATAACCATCTTTCTCTAATACAGAATCTTCAATAATGTCTTCAGTTTCTATTATACCGTTAGGCTTTATTTCAGTTTCAATTGGGATATTATTTATAGTATGTGATGTTCCAATTTCAGGAATCTCGACCAATTCTGCAATTGACTTTTCCGGCAAATCATTATCCGCAATTAGTAGAATTTGGTGTTCTTTTTCCACTTTTAGCATCTCAACAGTTTTCCGAACTAAATGCTTATGTGCTTTTTTAACGCTTATGTATAGATATAAAATTGTTATGAGTAAACAAGTCAATCCAATAGCTGCAATTGTTACAATCATCAAAACTTTATTCGCTGTTGCAATTTCTTCGTTAAATATTTGCAAATCGTTTTCAGCTTTTATTTGTATAATTTTGCTATTGTCTAATTCTTTTCTTCGTTGTTTATCTAATTGATATGCTTTTTCAATACTTTGTCGATAATTCGCCAAGTCATTAGTAATCAAATAGCATTCAGAAAGTAGTTTATTAGTAACTATCAAATCAGGGATTTCATTATTGGCTTCTTGAATTTCTTTTGCTCGATTTAAAAACAAAAAAGCTGAATCAATTTTGTGCAATTTAAGATATAATTCACCACCCACAGAATATAAATTTACGAATTGATTTCGACGATTTCTTAATTCTAAATACTTACAAGACTCAAGAAATAGCTTTTGAGATTCGCCAATATTACCCAATTTTAGATTTACATCCGCAAGACATAATTGCGAGTAAGCTTTACGAATCAAAAAAGATGAATTTGTTTCTGATTTTAATAAATCTAATTGTATATAATACGCTGATTGAAAATATTTCAATGCCAATTGCAGACTATCTTGATGCTGCTTGACCAATCCAATATTATTCAATATTAAATACTTGCGATATTTATTCCAATATTCAATATCGCCTTTCAAGTTGAATATTTTTTGATAATATTTTTCTGCGGATTCAAATAGCTCAATATTATAATACGAATCAGCAAGCAGTATGTAGCAAGTTACTAATTTATCTCTATCGTCTAAAATTAAAAAGTATTTTTCTGCCTTTAAAGTATAAACGAACAACGAATCATATTGCTTAATTCTATTGAAGTATTCAGCCTTAAGTGCGTAAAAATCTCCGATTTCAAAGGTAAGATTATTTTGTTCGGCTAATTTAATTCCCAAATCCCAATATTCCCAAAAATCCTTATTATATTTATAGAACATCATTTCGCGAGAATAGTAATAAACAGCTTGTGTGTACAAAATTTTATCTATTTCCCTGCTTTCACCTATCAATTTTCTATAAATTTGTTTTACTTCTAAAGTATCTTTTTTTGATATATATGAAGCAATATTCTTAGATATTTGGTATTGGTCATGTTGCGAAGAATTGGAATAAATTGAAACTAATGAATCTATATATTTATCACCTACATTAGCTTTTAAACTAATGCTACAAATGAACATCAATATGGTAAGTACAGTCAATCTCATATTGGCAATAATATTTATTTGTGAAATAATAATTGAATCAAATATAATCAAAAAAAAATCCTTATTTTTCCCATAAGTATAAAGAATAGTCCACGACGAATGAACAATTAAAATGTTATAAAATAGCGATTATATCGACACTTCAATACAAAAAATATATTTTCAATTTTTCAACTATAAAAGCAGGATAATATTTGAGAATCTCTGCAAAGTTCTGTAATTTTGTATATACTGTTCGAAAACAGGTATTAAACTATATAAGAATAATCCGATTTAACAATGAATAAATTAATTGAAATACGCCACAAATTGCACCAAATTGCAGAAGTCTCCGGCAAGGAAAAGCAAACTTCTGAAATGATTTGCAATCTATTGAAAGAAACAAATCCCGACAGGATAATTACTAATTTCGGCGGATGCGGAATTGCCGCAGAATATATAGGGAATAATCCGAGTATCACTATAATGATTCGTGCGGATATTGATGCTCTACCAATAGCTGAGACCAATAATTGCGAGTATATCAGTTTAGATAAAGATGTATCGCATAAGTGCGGACACGACGGACATAGCACTATTTTGCTCGGATTAGCATTCCAAATGCGAGAATTTATCGCAGAACTAAATTGTAGAGTAATCCTATTATTTCAGCCCGAAGAAGAAACCGGATACGGAGCAAATAACATCATCAACGATGAGAAATTTGCGGATATTAAGCCGGATTATTTTTTCGGACTGCATAATTTGCCGGGCTATCCGCTCGGTAGTATTGTAGTTAAAAATGGAGTGTTCGCTTCTGCATCGAAAGGATTATCCGTAAAGTTCCATGGCAAATCTTCGCATGCCGGACATCCCGAAAATGGGAAAAGTCCCGTGCTGGCGATGACCGGATTAATTAATGGACTGATGGCTATTCCGGCTATGCACACTAAGCTCGAAAATGCAGCAAACATTACGATAGTCTATGCTCATTTGGGCGAAATAGCTTTCGGTACTGCTCCGGGCGAAGCCGCTGTGATGGCTACTTTTCGCTCGCATCATAACGAAGATATGCAGATTATGACCGACAAGGCTACGAAGCTGATTGCCGGGTTAGCTGAAATGTATGAATTAACTTACGAAATAGAATGGGTGGAAGAGTTTCCGGCAACTCGGAATTATGACGAATGCAATGTTATAATTTCTCGAGCCGCAGATGAATTGAATTTAGAAATTATCAATCCCGATATTCCTTTCCCTTGGTCGGAGGATTTCGGACGCTATACTCAATTGTGCAAAGGTGCATTTTTCGGGCTTGGTGCTGGAGTTGATTGTCCGCAGTTGCATAATTCCAATTATGATTTTCCGGATTCAATTATTCAAATTGGGGTCGATATATTTAGAACAATGTTGAAATTAATTGGAAAGTAATTTCAGCAAATTATAATTTGCCTACTGATTAATTATACAATAAAAAAGAATCAATGTTGTCTAATAAGGTAACTAATTATGAGAAAATTAATATTTTATAAAGACTATTTCTTAAAGTTTTATTACCAGCAAAGTTTAGAAGTCCAAGGAAAAATTGAGTGGACATTAGGATTAGTTCGAGACCTTACTCGAATACCGGATAAATACTTTAAACATATTGAAGGGACAGATGGCATATATGAAATTAGAGTTCAGGTCGGAACAAATATTTATAGACTATTAGCATTTTTTGACGAAGGAAACTTAGTAATTTTAGCGAATGCTTTTCAAAAGAAAACTCAAAAAACACCCCAGAAGGAAATTAAATTAGCTAAACAACTAAAGAAGGAATATTTCAATGAAAAAGGAAAAAATCACTAATTTCGAGGAATTGCTCGAAGCCAAATATGGTAAACTTGGTGAACCTAATCGAGAAGAATGGGAGCAGAAATATGAAACATTCAAGCTCGGTGTATTGATTGAAGAGGCTCGCAAACGAAAGAATTTAACGCAAACTGAATTAGCCAATAAATGCGGAACAAATAAATCTTATATATCTCGTATAGAGAATGATGCGTCCGACATCAGACTTTCTACACTACTGAAAATTGTCAATCAAGGTCTTGGTGGCAAACTTATTATAAGCTTAGAAATATAATATTTTTTCAATTATCAAAACGAATATTCCAAAATTATGCAAGCAGAAATAAAAACAATATCGCAAAAAAAACTAATCGGCAAGCGATTGACTATGAGCTTTGCCGATAATAGAACTCCGGACTTATGGCGTAGCTTTATGCCGAGACGTAATGAAATAATTAATTCTATCGGTACGGATTTATTTAGTCTTCAAATCTATTCCCCCAATTTCTTTTCAAATTTCAATCCGACTGCCGAATTCGAGAAATGGGCTTTAATTGAAGTCTCGGATTTCGATAATGTGCCGAACGATATGCAAACATTTACATTGCCGAGCGGACTGTATGCTGTATTCAATTATATAGGTACAGCCGAAAATGCACCGGAAGTATTTCAATATATTTTCGGTACTTGGTTGCCAAATTCAGAATATCAATTGGACGAGCGTCCTCACTTCGAAATATTGGGCGATAAGTATAAAGCAGGCGACCCAAATTCCGAAGAAGAAATTTGGATACCGATAATAAAGAAATAAAGAATAAGTTTCCAATAAATTATCAAGGCAAAAATTATGAAAAAAGAACTTATCGCAGAGTTATTTGCTAAATTTGAAAATGCGAAAATTTTAATTGATGGAATAGAGTGCTGGAGTGCTCGCGAACTTCAGAACATATTCAATTATTCTGAATGGAGGAATTTCCAGAAAGTAGTTGATAAGGCTAAAATATCTTGCGAATCAAGCAATAATCCACTTGCTGACCATTTTGTTGAGCTCAACAAAATGGTCGGAATTGGTTCTAAGACTAAAAGAGAAATTAAAGATATTGCACTAACTCGATATGCTTGCTATTTGATAGCTCAGAATGGAGACCCAAGCAAAGCGGAAATTGCATTTGCTCAGACTTATTTTGCAGTTCAGACCCGTAAGCAAGAACTCGTAGAATTAAGGCTATTAGATATTGCCAGAGTTAGTGCAAGAGAAAAGCTGTCGCGATCCGAGAAGAAGCTGTCATCCGTAATTTATGAGCGAGGAGTCGATGATAAAGGTTTTGCTGTAATTCGTTCAAAGGGCGATAAAGCCCTGTTCGGCGGATTTAATACGTTAGAAATGAAAAATAAACTGCAAATTCCCGAGAAAAGTCCTCTCGCTGATTATTTGCCAACGCTAACAATCAAAGCGAAAGATTTTGCAACGGAACTAACAAGCCATAACGTCGAAGAAAAGAACTTGCACGGCTTACAAAGTATAAGCGGTGAGCATGTCGATAATAATAAAGCTGTAAGGAAAATTTTACTCGAAAGAGGAGTTACGCCCGAAAATTTACCTCCGGCTGAAGATATTAAAAAAGTAAAAAGAAGACTTAATGCCGAAGAATCAAAAGCTTTAAAACCAATTGAGTCCCCAAAAAACAAATAATTGATGAGACTAAAAAATGAAATTCATTATTACTTTGAGTTGCTTATTACTAAATCTTATTGGTAATGCTCATGCAAATCACGATCCATATCCAGTAGATTATTTATCCGAAAAAGATTATAATAATGTCAGAATTCGGGTGAATGGAACTAATCTTCAATTTATCAATCAATTCGGCTTGATTGGTGATTTAGTAGAAAAGCTGTGTAAGAAAATGAATTGCAGAGATTCTGTACTTATTGATTTTTGTTTACGCCCCGGTAATAACACTCCGGCAAATTTTCATATTGCTTATGATAGCTGTAGTTGGATTAATATTGATCCTGACTCCGGAAAGCAACTCTATATTGATCCATATTCGAGTAAGATTATTAATATCGTAGCTTCTCGCGAAAGCTTCTGTCCAACGCAAGTGTTGCAGTTATTGGAGTATTCAATCTTGAATTTAGATAAGCTAAAAGATTCTAAGCACCAACTTTACGAACGTACATTTAATTATGATTATGTAAATGCTATTGATACCAATATTGTTAATAATGTTTTGATGAAAGAACTAAGTTCTAATATTCGGCAGATACTTGAAACAAAAATAATTCCCAGTAAGAATATTATTGAGGAAACACATGTAAAATGCGAAATTGACTCAAACAACTGTTTCTATTATTATTATCGGAATAATAAGTATTGCATCGCATTCAAGCGTATTTATGATAATCAAATTGTTTTGGATACCACTCTATTAGAATTTTGTGATTTATACGATTTCGAGCAAATTAATTCGCAATCAGTAATTGTATTTGACTCAAATAACTCTTTCTATTATCTATCAAAAGATAGCGATTCATTCAAAATATCTAAACAACAACTAATTCCTATTAAATTGGACCATACAATCGAAGGATTAAAGAAAACCAGAAAAATGTTTTATTTAGCTCCGCAGAATAATATCAGCTATTTAGGTGGCAATCTAATTGCAATAGACTATGGTATAGAAGTTGATTATAGCAAAGACAAGAATAATTCACGGCATATTCAACTGCTCTACCAAATTGACAAAGATGAATTGATTATTGATTTAGAAGATTTTATTAATAAAAAAAAGGAACAAACCAAATTATTTTGAAAAATATATCCGGTAATATGTCGATTTATATATTACAATACCATTGCAAAACTCAGTAACCTTGTCGTTGTCATTCCTGCGGAACGAGTCTTCGAGTG
>CAZIIZ010000030.1:0-12227 GCA_964539225.1 uncultured Hyphomicrobiales bacterium
CTCGCACTTCGTCTAATTTTTCCTTAGAGCCGGCTTTGACAGCAATTGAGAATGTACGATTAAAATTACCAAACATTCCGATAAATGAACTAATTGGCACATAAACCTGATTATCCAAGAAATCCATCATTACTGTAGATTGCTTTTTCGACACTCCAATCACTGTATATTTCTGTCCAGTGATTTTAATCTCACGTCCTAATGCGTCATTATTCGGGAATAAAGTTTTATTCACACCATATCCGAGAACTACTACATTAGAACTAAATACTTCCTCGTTTTCATTAAAATATCTGCCTTGAATTACTTCTCCGCTCGGAGTCAAACCATAATTACTACGAGTGCCTCGTACCGAAATAGAGCTAAGACTTTGATCACGATATTTTAGAGTAGCCCCAAATCTCGAAGCCGTTGGTGTAGCAATTTCCGCACTTTTTATCCTTTGGCAGAATTCTTTAGCTTGCACATAAGTAATAGGCTTGCGTTGGCGAATTTCATCCCATCGCTTGCCGCCTGCCCAATCCCATTTGTCCACGTACATTACATCGACTCCCATTAGGTTAAACGTATCGGCTAAAGCTCCGTCTAAAGCAGATAAAGCCCATCCCATAATAATTACTACGGAAATACCGACTACTACTCCTAAAGAAGCCAAAAACGAACGTAGCATATTCGCTTTGATTGAGCTTAAAGCAATTTTAACAGCTTCATTTATTTCTGCAATTTTCATTTCTTATTCCGATTTTATTATTCAATTATGCGGGCAATGTGAAATCTTCTATTGGATTAGGATTAACTTTATCGCTCTCCACTAATCCATCTCTTAGTCGAATTATTCTGTGAGCGTGTCTGGCGATTTCTTCTTCGTGAGTTACTATTATTATGGTGTTGCCTTTTTTCCATAAGTCATGAAACAGTTTCATAATCTCTATTCCTGTTCTAGAATCTAAATTTCCCGTCGGTTCATCGGCAAGAATTATCGAAGGATTAGTTACTAAAGCTCTAGCAATCGCCACTCTCTGACGCTGACCGCCCGAAAGTTCATTCGGTTTGTGCGTCATTCTGTCGCCAAGTCCTACGTTTTCTAATGCCTTAATAGCCATCTCTTCACGTAGATCAGATTTAACTCCGGCATACACTAATGGCAACTCTACATTTTTCAAGGAATTAGCTCTGGGCAATAAATTAAATGTTTGGAATACGAATCCTATTTCTTTATTGCGTATAGCGGCTAATTCATTATCATTCATATCATTTACGTCGTTATCAGTAAATATATATTTGCCGAAAGTAGGAGTGTCTAAGCATCCAAGAATATTCATCAAAGTAGATTTGCCCGAACCGGACGGTCCCATTATCGCAAGGTATTCATTTTTAAAGATGTTAAGCGATACGTTCCGCAAGGCGAAGACTTTTTCTTCGCCCATTGTATATATTTTCGCAATATTCTCTATATGTATTATTAATTGTTTATCCATTGTTTTCACTTATTTAAGTAATTGATTTACTTGCTTTATATTCTAAGGATTTATTTCTTAGCAGTATTTTCAGCTTTATCTAATTTCACTATCGAACCGTTTTCTAATTCTTTCTTAATAGCGAAGTACGAGCCGCTCACGACTACGTCGCCTTCTTTAACGCCTTCTAATACTTCAATATATCCTTTATCGCTCAATCCTGTTTTAACTTCCGACATTTTAACTTTATTACCATTTAATATAAATACATAAACAGATGGTCTTTCAGTTTTTTTAGTATTTTCATCTTCGCCTTCAGGTTTTGGAGCTTCTTTTTCATCAGCCTTAGCTTTATCGTCCTCGTTCACTCTTTTTTCGGTAACTGATTGCAATGGCACGGCAATTACATTATTCCTTGTTTCAGTTTTTATTTCTACATTGCAGCTCATTCCCGGACGGAATTTAGCATTTGTTTCTAATAAACGTACTTTAACTTTAAAGTTTGTAACTTGATCTTGAGTTCCGGTAGCACTAAGCAAAGCAGAATGTCCTATTTCTACGACTACTGCCTTGAATTTTTTATCTGGAAATGCGTCGATTTCTACTTCTGCCACATCACCAATTTTTACTAATGTAATATCATTTTCATCGACTTCCACTTCAGCATTCATCACGCCCAAGTCAGAAACACGAAGCATTTCAGTACCTTGCATCATCTCAGTACCAACTACTTTTTCGCCTTTTTCTACGTCTAATTTAGTAACGATACCGCTAATCGGGGCATATATTACTGTTCTGGCAGCAGTCTTTTCCGTTTGTCTATATGAAGCCTTTGCTTGCTCATAACGTAAACCATTAGAACTCACACCAGCTTCTGCGGCATCAAGCACATTCTTAGCGACATCATATTCTTGCTGAGAAATATACTTTTTAGCATATAGCTCCGTAGCTCGCTTGAAGTCTGCTTTAGCTTTTTCTAAATTAGATTTTCCGACTGGGATTTCTGATTTTACGGCTTCTGCGGAATACTTCATTTGCTCTAATTGCGATTCTACGATGTCCGGCTTAATGCGAACAAGCATTTGACCGGCTTTGACTGTATCGCCTTCTTTGATATTGAGTTGCACGATTTCACCACTTGTTTCCGGCGAAACCTTTACTTCTGTTTCAGGCTGAATCTTGCCAACTGCCGAAACAGTCTGAACAATTGTTTTTCTTCCTACTTTTTCAGTAGTAACTACTATATCTTTTTGGCGATTATTGCCTAATAACACAGCGGCGATAATTAATACCACTAATCCGGCTACTACACCGATAATTATATTTCTTTTTTTATTACTTTTCTTAGCCATTGTATTATTCCTTAATTAATTGCATTTTCTTGAGTTTCTAAATCACGTTTTTTGAAAACAGCAGTTTTAGCCCACATATCGTGGAATCCCATTTTATTAGCCGTAAATACATATAAACAGCTGATTAGTATAATAATTGACATCGCAATCTGAGCATAACTAATAGCTGAAATCAAAGTTGCAGCCGACAGAACAGAAAGTATTATCGGAGAAGCCTTAAATATAAACCTCTTAACCAATTGAGTGGACGAAGCAGCTTTGCCATCTTTATCAGCTATTTGAATACCTAATACTAATTTTCCAAGTGTAGCTCCGACCATCATTTCTAATGAAAAGTACATCAAGTAAATTACTTGAATAAATAGTAAGGTGAAATAGAATTCTTTCTGCATTTCCAAAGTCATTTGCATAATTGCATCAAAATTGAATCCGACACTGGCCATTCTCTCACTCATTATTTTTTGAGCTTCGTTCAATCCGCTTGAATAGGAAATAACGTATTGAATTATCAACAAAATCACAGCATCAATTAGCAGTGCTGCTAATCTTCTGCCGAACCCTACTCGCTTTTCAACTATTGAATTCTCAGCGAAGTTTTGATAATTGTATGCTTGAGCGATTAAATTGTTCTGCTCTTCTACACTTAATTTTTTGAAACACGTTTCGCAAACGCCAGGAACGGCGAAATAGCCTTGAGACGGATATTCATTTCCGCATCTTTCACATTTCATAGATTTTTTCTTTCAATTTATTGGTATTGTAATTATTTCAAATCAGATACTTGATATTCTAATTCTCTTTCAGCTAAATAATAAGTATATATAGCCGTTACTCTATTCATCTGAGAATTAATCAAAGAATTATTTGCTACCAAATAGTCAGTTATATTCGAAGAGCCGATGTTGAATCGTTCTTTAGTGATATCGAAATTCTTTTGCGAAGCCGATAATGCACGCTCGCTAATTTCTAATTGTTTGCGAGCAGCAGATAGATTCAAGAACGATGTTCTAATTGAACTTCTAACTGATTGCTCTAATTTGAACAATTCGGTTTCGTTTTGCATTATCTCAAATTTGGCACTTTCGATCTGATAATCAGTTTGAAATTGATCGAATATCGGTACGCTCAAATTCAATCCTAAATATGACCTACCCAATTCACCGAATTTTTCTAACTTAGTGTTAGACCAACTCCAACCAACTGAAGCATTTAACTTAGGATAATATCCGCTTCTAGCGTTTTCTAAACTTATTTTACTAACGTCAATAGCCACTTTATTGGCTTTAACGTCAGCTCTATTGTCTAATGCTTTAGCGATAGAAGTTTCGAGTACTGAATACTTTGATTGGAAATTGCTAATATCAGCAGATGAAAAATTATTAGGCAAACTTGATTCCATAAATTCCGCTTCTTGATCTGGCGGAAGTCCCATAAAGCTCAATAAATTAGATTTATTAATATTCAAATCATTTTCGGCTTGGACGATTGAGAATTCTCTATTTGCTAAATCTGCTTCCTGCGATGCTACTACTCCTTCGTGAGTCATACCAGCCTCGAATTTTGCTTTGATAGCTTCAAATTCTGCTTTACCAAGTGTATAATTTTCCATCTGTAATTTCAAAACTTGCTGTTTTTTAATTACTTCTACGTATAATCTGAGAATATTGATTTCCACATATTCTTGGTTAGCTTTTACATTAAACGCATTAGATTTCTTATTTAGCTCTGCTTTATCATAATTGCCAGAGCGAGCAAATCCGTCGAATAGATTGTATCCAATTCCAACACTCATATTATATGAATTGGGATCGGTACCGGGGATGGAAATAGTTTGCCCCATCACATTTGCGGTTTTAGCTCCATCAGCATTTAATTGACGTGAGTATCCTGCCGAGAAATCAGCATTAGGTAAATACGAACCGAAAGCAGATTTAATTCCTGCATCAGCGAATTGTAATCGCCGTCTAGCGACTTGCATATCTGGATTATTCTCAATAGCAACGGTGATACATTGCTCTAAAGTAAAAGTTTTTCCGGAAGATTTCTCGCCTTGTGCATTAACTTGAAACGTCAAGCCAACAAAGCATAACATTAGATAAATCATTTTTTTCATACAAATCTCAAATTTAGTACTTAATTACATCTATACTAACGCTCAAAATATAAATTAGTTTCATTTATTCTCCGGAATACGATCTGCTCCTCGATTTCTTACCGGATTTATCGACTACAGTAATAGTAAATTCTAATGGTAAACCGGATTTCTTTGCAGTAAATCTAAATGCTTGAATTCGGGAAAAGCTATCCTTACTCTCGTCCATTCTGCCAACCAATTCGCGACAATTGGCATTGCCATTAATTTCGAAATTGGTAACGATATTTTTCTCATTGCCGATGCTACCATAAGTTTTGGTTTTCACTTCTACTTCGGTACTGCTTATCTCTTGAATTGAAATAATTTCAGGCAATGGATAATCAGCAATTAGTATTCGATTTTCTTCAGGAATTAATGAATTATCTATATAGCGTTCTAATTCTAAAGATTTACCTATCATATTTTTATCGGGAGTGAACTGGAACTTAGTCCCTTGAGGGCTTTTTGCTATAATTTGATTGCCCAATTTTAATTCAGCTCTAGTTTCTTTTTCCAATAACGGGAATTTCGGATCTATCGTGTAAGATTTGTTAGCATACATAGTTCTTTCAAACTGTGCGGATTCGTAAGGCACAGGCTTTACCGAGAAACTAATGCTTTTCTGTTTTGAATCTGCTTTTCTATCTAATACCACCTTAACGGTTACTCTGCCAGACGGAGGAGTCGCACCGCTCAACACTATCCTATCTCTCGAAATTTCAGAATTAACGTCTTTATACCTTTGATTGGCATCACCGGATACAATAATTTGAGGCTTGGATTTCAATTCCTTAAATAAATCTATATTATAGACATTTATAGTATTTACCCATTTTTGATAAGCCAATTGCTGAATTAATTCCTTCTCAGGCGATAAATCGAAGTCTCCGGTCTGAGTAATTCTTATTGTTTCGGCTCTGCGAAGGGAATCAATAAAAGCATTATAATCGAAAGTATTAGGGTTAGACGACAAATTTTCACATCTGCCGATATTTTTTTTATCGTTGAGCAATATATTTAGCGAAAATTGCGTTTTAGCTTGATATAGAATATTAGTCGCTCCATTCATCGGCTCGGCAGTAGCCGATACTTGTACGATATATGACTTATTTCCCTGTTCGTTTTGGGTCGGCTCCCAATAGAATGCAACTGATTTATTTTTTGTATTTTCAATAATTCTATAATATTTAGTACCAATATCAGGGCGAATTTGCAGACTTTGCTTCATCATTGCATCATAAACTGTAAATTCATATTTTACATTCTTTACTTCGCCTGAATAGAAAATATTATTGCACGAATCCAAAGTTAAAATTTTAATTCCAAGTGAATCCGAATGCAATCGAGCTGTTAAATTAGTCTTTTCCGGATAAATGTTAAATGGCAATTCAGCAATAAATCTATCTCCAGATCCTTTATGAGAATCCTTATTCTTGCCGTCAGGCAATAAAAAAAGCAAAGAAGCCAAATATAGAATGAAGTATATTTCGACAGTTCGCTTTCTATGTATTGGTTTGCTACTCATTCTTGAATTTTTTATTGATAATTTCTGATATTTCTTTTTTTACGGCGAACTCAATTTCAGCAGAACGAACTTTATCTACGCTATCATTCAATAGCTGAAGCGAAGAAGTAAATCTATTCAAAGCGGAGTTGGTCTCATTCATGGACTCAAGCATCTTTGGATTCGGTGCTACAGCTAACGCATTAGCCTTCGAAATATCAACAACAGCAGAAATTAGTTCTCTTTGCTGATTCAGCATATCTTGCAGCGATTCATTAATTTGATCAAACTGAACCGATACAGCCGCAAAATCACGACTGATTTCGCCTACTTCGAGGATTAATTCCTCCATTGATTCCTGGCTACCATTCTCAGTTGATTCTGATTCAATATTCTCATTCGGCGAAAACAGCATCACCATGAACATCATCATCAGCATCATAGCTTCAAATACTACGCCGCCAATCACTATTTCGTCGCTTACATTATCGCTAAATCTGCGGATACCAATCAATACTAATAATATTGCTGCCCCAAAATAAACGAAAGAGTTGATAGTAGAATAATAATAACGATTGACAATCTCCTCAAGCCATAAAGCAGTACCGGAAATTGCACCGAGCGGATGCAGCACTGTAACGTCATTTTTGGAATAACGAAATAATTCACGTTCGTAAGTGCATAACTTCCAGCAAGTAAACAAAGCGGAAGCGGCACTTGCTTGCTTTTCGTAGCGGATTTCTTTAAACATTTTATTTAATACGGCTCGACCTTCGAGTCCGGATAAAGTATCAATTTTTTTCATATTTTATGTTAGAAATTTTATAAATATAAATAACTATATTGGATTTTCAAATCTTTCCGCCAATTCAGAATCATTTTGTTTTCGGATAATATTAATTTACTAATATTCCATCAGATCCTAACCATTATACACATCTTTCAGAATTGTCATTCCTGCAAGCGAGTCTTCGAGCGAAATCGTTCTTACGATTCAGCAAAGCTAATGCAGGAAATCTGTCTTCAGATTCAGAGAAGCTAATTTAAAATACTGTGATTCAGAATGCATTGCGAAATAGCAAGTATTATAAAAGACCGCGATTCCTGCATCCACTCGAAGACTCGTTCCGCAGGAATGACCAATCGGTATCGATTTACAAGATATATGTAATAGTTAGCATATCCTATTGTTTATCCTGTTCCTGCTTTGAGTCTAACTTAGCATCATCTTCTTCGATTAATACTACTACTGGTCGAGTTCTGTATAAAGTATTCAAATACAACACTACAAAGAACAAAAAGCTAACTAAAAAGAAAGTATATTCGTAGATAGAAATGCCGGCTTTCGAAAACGCAGGTACGAAGTAACACATAAAATCAAGCACTACCGCCATCATGGTAGAATACGAAGCGATGAGAATATTATTCGTTCTGGTCTTAGATTGCTTAGTAAATAAAAAGAAAAATGGGAATAATAAATGCAATACCACTACTAATCCCTGATATAATAACCAAGGCTGAGAAAATCTGATATTATATAAAAATGTCTCAGTCGGAATATTTGCATACCAAATAATTATAAATTGGCTGAAAAATAAATACGACCAAAGTATATTAAATCCAAACAGAAATGTAGCTAATCTCGGAGTATAAGACGTTAAATCTTTATCCTTGTCTAAAGCATTAGTAATCAATAATACTGAAATAAAGAAAGTAGCCAAGTTTACAAATGTATAAAACGACCAAATTGAGCTTTGCCAGAAGTCTTGAATAGTAATGTCCTGCACGAAAGCTAATAAATCGTAAGAATACGGTATAAAAATAAAGCTAAGTAAGAATAATAACAAATAGTTAAATGATATTTCCGGCTTAGTTTTGTATTTAATATAATATAACGAACCCAAAGTAAAGAACAAGTAAATAAACTGCCTTAGCATATAGAATTGGGTGTTAAACCAACCGGCTGTGAATTCATTGAAGTACGATATTTCGTAGAATGTTACATATTCTCGTGCATAATAGAGCGTTACAATAAAGTAAAATATAAAGAAATACCTAATTCTGAATAGTGCATCCATATATTTACGCATTCTCGGCACTAATACTGAATTCAAACTTTCTTGCAAAAGGAAAAATATAATTCCAACATAAAGCATACCAAACATAATGGCATTATTCTGAACCAAATTTATGCTAAATCTGCCTGGGTCAAACAAAGCCAATCCAATTAACATTACTGCAAAAATTAATGATAATACTTTATTTAACATAAGCTTCTTTCCCTTGTAAAGTTCTAAAATATCTAATCACAGCCCAACGGTCTGTCTTAGTCAATTTATATCCGACCGGATACATCAAATTCTGTCCGGCACTCAATATATGAAACAATCTACTATCAGGCGATTTCGATGATGCACTTGTGCGAATATCCGGCGGACCGGGAAATGGCTCTTCGTCCTTCTTCAATACCATTTTTGTAATTATCGCTCCCTGGCCATCGCCATTGAAATTATGGCAATAAACGCAATTAGTATTAAATAAATGCTTACCATAGCGATATATCAATGCTGATTGAGGCAATGGATTTTCTCCATTTTCTATAGATTTATCGACATCAGTTTGATCGATTGAGTATAATTTTCCGCTTCGAGGAATCGAATTTTTCGGTCGTAAAGTCTCAAACCCTTTATTCGCAAAAAATGGATTAGCTGATTGTGGCTTTAAAGCCTTGCCATTGTCCATATCGCTTATCATCTCGAATGGTTGATTTGTATTTACTGTTTTAAAAGCGTCAGCTCTGAGCAATATAGTAAAAGCAAGCAACCCAGCAGGGATAAGCCATAAAATTAATATTGCAATATATTTCAACACTTTACTTAACGGCATATTTAATATCCACATTAAATGGTTCTAATTTGCTTTTCAAAACATCAACGCTATAAATCTTATGAATGTATATTATCCTTTTATCTTCTTTCGGAGTATCAAAATTAAACATTTTATGCGAAAATAGAAACACGATAAACAAACCAAATACTACCACAAGTACGGTAAATTCAAATATTATAGGAATAGATGAAACGAAATCAAAGTTCAATCTGCCTCCAATATTCAACGGATAACTAATTTTCTGAGTCCAAAATAAGAACATAACCGAAAAATAGACAGCTGCCGCAGCCAACAAAGTCCCAATAAATCCATAGCGTCTGCTTTGCTTTTCAGTATTTAGAAATATCGGTGGCACAATAATAGAATACTCATCTTCGTAATTAATACGGAGACGCTCTAACACTTCAATTACTGCCTCGTAATTATTCGCGGGGCAAATTATTTCGCAACTGTTTTTCATCGTTTGCTACTTCCCAAGTTGGAATAATTGGTACAAATTTTAAAAATATCATATACAATACACCGAATAATCCAATGCTACCTACGAATAAACTCATTTCAATTACACTCGGAGTATATCGAATTGATTCAGGCAATAGAAGACTGTTTTTCTGTGAATATACGACTATCATAAATCGCTCTAACCACATACCGACAATTATTAGAAATGAAATAATCGACGATACTGCTATACTTCGTCTAAGCATTTTTAACATATAAAGATGAGGCAAAACGCAATTAAATACTACCATCATCCAGAAAATCGGAGATTTCATTTTGATAGCTAAAAGCTGTGTTTCATAAATATCATCGTTAAACATAGCTCCAAATATTTCGATTATATACGAAAAGAACACAATCCACGAAACCATATAAATCAATTTATTCAGTTTTTCGATGTGATCTATGGTAACAATATCTTCAAAATCAAAAGTATATCTCAGTATATTTAGCAAAATTACCAGCATAGCCGAACCGGAAAATATAGCTCCAGCTACGAAATATGGCGGAAATATAGTGGAATGCCACCCTGGAAGTGCAGTCAAAGCAAAATCCATAGATACTACTGAATGCACAGACACAACTAATGCCGTTGCGATTCCTGCGATAATCCCATACAATTTCAAATAACTCGCCCATTGATTCCTACTTCCTCGCCAGCCTATACTGAAAAATGAAAACAGCCAACGCTTGAGTTTACTGGTGGTTTTGGTTTTATAATACGCTAAGTCAGGAATTAAACCAACATACCAAAATATTATTGAAACCACAAAATAAGTAAAAATCGCTATAAAATCCCAAAACAAAGGCGATTTAAAATTGAGCCACAAGTCGAACTGATTAGGATATGGTATTATCCACAGCCAAGCCAACCAAGGTCGTCCGGTATGAATCAATAGGAACAATCCTGAGCAGATTATCGCAATGAGCGTCATAGCCTCCGCAGCTCGATTAATCGAACTCCTCCAATTCTGCTTGAACAAATACAGCACCGCCGAAATCAAAGTGCCGGAATGAGCCAAGCCGATCCAAAATACAAAATTTGCAATGGTTACGCCCCAAACTGCTTTATTGTTTATTCCCCACAGCTCGAGACCGTGTGCTACCGACATATAGAAAGTAATCGCTCCCTGCGAAAACATCAAAAAAAGCACAGCGAATACTAATTTGAAATTAGCACTCACTTTGCCGTCCATAGCTTTTAGACTTTTTTTAGTTAGGTCATTTATTTTTTCGTACATATTTTTATTCGCTTAATAAATAATAAACCGATGGCTTATTGCTCGAATTAAAAACAATCTGATATATTTTATCTTCATTCTCTTTTAAAAACTGTCGAGTTGTGCTCGAATTCAAATCCACTAATTTAATAGCATTCTTCGGGCATACCTCGGAGCATGCTGTTTTCGGAATTCCCAGCTTTTGCTCTTCATCATTGAGAGCATTATACTCGTTCAATCGCTGAACGCAGAGCGAACATTTTTCGACCACTCCGCGACTTCTTACTGTAACTCTTGGATTCAACCCGGCTGAAAGCTCTTTAGGATATTCAGCAAAATAATCTAAGAAATTAAATTTACGCACTCGGTATTGGCATGCTGCCATACAATACCTCGTGCCTACGCATCGATTATAAACTGTCTCGCTTAATCCTTCGGGACTATGCGTTGCGGCACTTACTGGGCAAGCAGTCTCGCAGGGTGCATTCTCGCAATGCTGACACATATACGGGATATAAATTTGCTTGCCGGATTTAGTTTTGGCTTTCAGTATAGACAGCCAGTCCATATCTCTTGATTTTTCAACGTTCTTCGCCCCTACAGTTGGTACATTATTTTCCACCTTGCAGGCTATTACGCAAGCATTACATCCGGTACAAGCATTTATATCAACAATCAATCCCCAACGCTTATCTAAATACGTGTAATTTTTATGAATTGTAAAATTATCAATTTCTTTTATCTTTTTCAAGTAATTTAATTGTAATTCGGCAATTTTATTGAAATTATATTGCAAATCGAATTTAGGTCTGTCAATTTTTTCTAATCGAATTGGTATCAGGCTACTAATGTTATCCTTTTGGAATTTATTAATGTTAGCACCGCTATACTGCGAATTTTCATAGCCATAATTCAGGTCTGACACTATAATATTATCCGGCAGATCATTATTTATAGCAATTAGAAGTTCAGCCGAGTCTTCCCTATCGCTAATTTTCGCCCAATTGCCTTGTTGCAATTGATAATTATAGGCAGTAATAGCATTAATTTCTAAGATGTTATAGTATGCAATTGATGTTAGAAGATTCTTCAATTCCCTGAGCCAAGGATTCATGTAGTCATCGTAAGTACGAATATTAGGATTAACTCTCGGCATTAATCGCATTTTAT
>CAZIIZ010000031.1:0-12224 GCA_964539225.1 uncultured Hyphomicrobiales bacterium
TATGGCTACAAATAAGATTATTATGGAAAATAATCTTATCAAAGTAATTGCCAAGGCAAAAGATGCTGATAAATATATTTTCAGCAAAGAGTCTTATGATATTTTCCCTGATGTATGGTTTGCTGATTCATCGTTTAATAAATCCAAGAAAATTAGTGATGCAAATGCGATGATGGCTGATTACAATTGGGGCAAAATGCGTGTAATGGATTACGTATCAGCAGTAGGCGATACCTTGCAAGGATATTATATCGTACCTGAAAATTTTGACCCGGCTAAACGTTATCCGGTAGTGATTTTCTTTTACGAAATATTGAGCGATGATGCTCATAAATTTATGATTCCTTGGAACAGTCATCTGCCGGCGGGACCTATGTATGCAGGCGATGATTATGTAATGTTTTTCCCTGATGTGAAATTTGAGACTGGCAAACCGGGCAATTCTTCTATCGATTGCTTGATTCCAGCTTGCCGCAAATTAGCTCAACTCGGAGTAGCCGATACGAATGCTATCGGACTTTGGGGACACTCATGGAGTGGTTATCAAGGAGCTTATATTATCACGCAGACTGATTTCTTTAAATGTGTTGTTGCCGGAGCTCCTGTGGGCAATATGACAAGTGCATATAGCGGTATCAGGCTTGGGTCCGGTATGGCTAGACAATTCCAATATGAATTTCAGCAGAGCAGAATCGGCGGAAGTCTATGGGATTCATTGAGTGCATACATTAGGAATTCTCCCGTATTCTTTGCCAATAGAGTTCACACTCCGATATTAATCGAGTTTGGCGACTTAGACGACGCAGTGCCGTGGAGTCAAGGTATCGAATTGTTCTTGTCATTGCGTAGAGCTCAGAAAGATGCAATTATGCTCGAATATCGCAACGAGCCGCATCATCCGCGTAAGTATTTCAATAAATTGGATTATGCTATACGTATGAAAGAATTTTACGATACTTACTTAAAGCATAAGCAAGCACCGGAATGGATACAAAAAGGTATCGAATACCGCGGCAAATAATTTGTCTAATTATTTATACTAAGCAAACAGCCTTCCTCGATAATCATTATCGGGGAAGGCTGAAGTGTATAAATTTGGAAATTTGAATAAAAATAGTTAAATTGCACATCGGTTGCGAGTATTTTGATAAACTGATTTTCTAAATACGAGAGATAATGGAGGCGTTTAGTATTGCAATAAACTTAATAATAGTAGAATTATGTCTTATTTTTTAAAAAGGGTTACTTTTGTGAATACTAAGAAAATGATAAAAAATAACGGAGCAACCTTTACACCTAAATCTTTAGCTGATTTTTTATCACAAAAAATTTTATCATATATTGATATTAAAGAAGTTTCAGTTTTAGATCCTGCTTGCGGAGAAGGCGAATTATTGTTATCCATGGGGGAGCAATTATTAAAACAAAATATAGCATTCTCACTCAATGGTTATGACTTAAATTGTAATTTTATAGAAATTGCGAATAGAAGACTTAAAAATAGTGGAGCAACCTCGTCCAATATAATCAAAGGTGATTTTTTAGAATCAATTACATTAACTCAGAAGCAATTAACTCTCGATTTTTCAGGAGGAACTAATAATAATCCCCAACTCGTTGATGTCGTAATTGCAAATCCTCCTTATGTTCGTACTCAAATACTTGGTACTACTCAAGCTCAATTACTCGCAAAAAAATATCATTTAAAAGGAAGAGTCGATTTATATTATCCATTTCTGATTGCTATGACAGAGAGTTTGAAGTATGGAGGGATAATCGGTGTTATAACTTCAAATAGGTATTTGTTCACGAAAAGTGGGGAAAGTGTAAGACGATATTTGAATGAAAATTATGAAATAATTGAAGTTATAGATTTAGGCGATACGAAGATTTTTGATGTTGCTGTACTTCCAGCAATATTTATAGGTAAAAGAAAAAGTACTGATAAAAAGACTACAATAAATGCAAAATTTACTAAGATTTATGAAGAATTAAATGGCTATTCTGGATTAATTAAGCCTGCCATAGATATTTATGAAATGTTGCAGAACAATATATCTGGGTATTATTGTATAAATGAGAAAAGGTACAAAAAAACGAGTGGTTCGTTGATTTGTAAAAATAAAAATGAGTGTTCATGGGAATTACTTTCCGATTCAGAAACAAAATGGATAAATTCGATTGACCAGAATGCTTCCTGTTTAATTGGTGATATATTTAAAGTCAGAGTAGGAATTAAAACTACCGCTGATAAGGTTTTTATTGGTGATAATTGGGATGAATTAGGAGAAAATAAACCTGAGGCTGATTTGTTGAGGGATTTAATATCACAAGAAAATATTGGTCGATGGACTATTACTGAGAAAGCAACCCTTAAAATTTTATATCCGCACTATAATGATAAAGGTAAAAAAGCTACTATTGATATTGAATCATTTCCCAAAACAAAGAAATATTTTGAAAAATATGAAGTAATATTAAAGAATAGGAAGTATTTAATTAATGCTGGAAGAAAATGGTTTGAGATATGGGTTTCGCACCATCCAAAATTTTGGAGTTTGCCTAAATTGGTATTTCCAGATATTAGTCCAATTCCGAGATTCTTCTTCGATGATAAGGGGAAATTAGTAAATGGTAATTGCTATTGGATACTAGCAGAAAAAAAAGAAGATGTCGATAAATTATTATTAATACAAGGAGTCTCGAACTCAAAATTAATGACCAAATATCACGACCTTGTGTTTAATAATAAACTATATTCAGGAAGGAGGAGATATTTTACTCAATATGTTGAGAAGTATCCATTGCCCGTCTTTGACTCTGTAATCGCAAAAGAAATAATTGAATTAGTTCGTTTGTTAAATTCTGAAATAAATACAGATATGATTAATACATATGAAAATCAATTAGAAATTTATGTAGCGGCAGCTTTTAAAGTTGATCCCATTTTCACTCTGGATTAAATACTACTTGGCCAATATGTTTTTCAAAAAAACTCATTGGTATTGTTCGTTGACATTTATAACTTGAAGAACTAACGTATGAAAAAATATTACCAAGATGTTCTCCAGGAGCTATTATTATTCCTTCTATGGTATTGGTTTTAGAATCTGATAATGCAATTAGATATCGAATATCAAAAGTTGTTATTTCTGTTTCTTCTATTACGATTTCTGCTCTTTCAGGAGTATATTTACCTAAGTCAACAGTTGGTGAATCTTGTATTTTTACTTCTAATAATTGGTGTTTAATATCCGGAAATGCTCCAAATAGTAAATCTTCTTCGCTTACCTTATACCCTAATAGCTCAAGTACCATTCTCTCAAGTAATTGACCTCTATTCTTCGTTGCTGTTGCTTTTAGCTCTTTTCCGATTAGTTTGTCGGCTACCATTGTTTTAAGCAGATTTGTCGAAAAAACTTCCTGAATTTTAGGAGCTTTAATCATTATTGATTTAGGGTGGGTATACTCTGTGCAGATATAATTAGATATATTATTACTATCTGGATACAAAAGGACTTTGTCGGAACTATTGAGAATGCTATTTCTGATTTTTTTGGAAATTAATAATTGATGCTTTATTGTGGGCTTACCGAACTTGCCAAAATGTTGCTCAATATACTCTGGTGTCAAAATTATGATTGCTTCTATAAAATTATTAACACAATTAATTTTTACGAAAACGAATCTTGTATCTGAACACTTAAGGCTTTCACCTGAATCATATTTTATCAAAAGTGTATTGCTTGATGGATACCGATTCCAAACCTGAAGGTTATACGATTTGCCCGTCGTAATTATATATGTATCAATGAACTCTCTAGTAATTTTGGGAATTCCTTTGCTTTTAGGAGGAATTATTTCAAATGTATCTATTTCGCCTTGAGGTGGCAATCCATAATTATTAAGGGTCGCTGAAATAAGCTTTCTAACGTTTGAACCGTCTGTTCTCGTTTTTCCTGTCAGTACAAAATTCTCACCAATTAACTTAGCTAAAATTTTAACCAGTTTATCGGGAGTCGTTAGTAAATTAGCTGATTGAGGTGGTATTTTTATTATATTATCCATATTATTGTTTCAAAAGCTCAGATAAATCAGCATTTAGAACTGTCGTGATCTTGAGAAGATTAATGATAGCAATATTTCTCTCTCCTCTTTCAACTGAACCTAAATAAGTTCTGTCCAATTCACAGGCAAAAGCAAGCTTTTCTTGAGAAAGCTTCTGATCCATACGAAGTTGACGTAATTTTCTACCTATTTTTATTAAAGTTTCTTTATCATCTTTTGAATATTTATTTTCCATAATTCTATTTGTTAAATTTGCAAAGATACAGATTTATTTACTTCAACTCTACGGACTATAAGTATCAATATGGGATAAATATAATAATATGTTAAATATGTGTTATTATATTTTGAATTTCAGCCTTCCTCGATAATCATTATTGCGGAACGGTGAAGCTTTTTAACGATTAATATTGTACTTCTATATTTCTGTTGAGAAAGATTCTATGTGAAATTTGGAGGAGAGTGTCTCCAATAAGAGAAGTATTGAAAGGTGTGTATGCTCGTAATATTAAATATTCAAATTGTTTTCTGTTAGAAAAATATGTTTTAGTTTAGTTTTGGAGTAAGAAACATTAGTATGATATTTGTAAACTGATTTGAATTAAGCGAAACCCTCAAAATTTACAATCAGAGAATTAAATAACTATTTTCCTTTGTTATCTGATAAAAAAATATTAATTTGCGATTCCAAATGTTGTTTACGGAAAATTGAAATAAATCAATGATAACTCCAAATCAATTCTATTATTTAGAGCGTCTAATAGATCGAATCGAAGAAATGCTGGGTCAAGCGGAATCAACTGTAGTTAAGGACGATGAACTCGTTCAAGTAAAGGATATTATCCAAGACCTACAAATCTATCATCACGAATTAGAATCGCAGAATGAAGAATTATTGCGTACTCGCGACGAACTCGAATCCCTATTCAAAAAATATAGTCGTCTCTATGACTATGCTCCTGTCAGTTATTTAACATTAAATCGTAATCTAACAATCATAGAAATAAACCAAACTTTTATAGATTATTTCAAATTGCATCGCACACAAGTATTGCAGAAGTCCTTGTATGAATTTGTGCCTGAATATCAGCATGAAATATTGAAACAGCATATTAAAAATGCTTTTGAATTCGGTCGCAAGGAGAGTTGCGAATTGCACAGAATAATTTCCGAAAATGAAATCCAATATTTCAGGATAGAAAGTTTGGTATATGAAGACGAGCTTAACAAAGAAGTTTATATTCATTCAGCTATAATTGATATTACTGAGCGGAAAAAAGCGGAAATTGGAAACGATAATTCTCGTGAATTCTTGAATAATATTATTGATGCGATTCCTGATCCTGTGTTCGTAAAGGATGATGCTCATAATTGGATGTATATCAATCAGGCATACTCTAATTTGACTGGAATTAATCGAGCAGATAAAAGCCATCAAGACAATCGTGGATTTTTCGCTAAGAATTCTCAAGATACATTTTGGGGAACTGATAAGGAAGCATTTAGCACGTCTCGGCGTATTGATTTTGAGGTGCGAACGGACACACAAGGCGGCAGCAATCGAGATTTATTTGTGAGCAAAGTAGTGTTTGATAATCATAGCGACAATAAACGATACTTGGTAGGAATAATTCGTGATATTACGGAATATAAACAAATGCAGTTCGATTTAGCAAAACATAGGGACAACCTTGCGGAATTAGTGGAGGTTCGTACCGAAGAATTGCTGTTAGCTAATAGTGCTTTAGAAACTGAAGTGATTGAACGCAAAAATACCGAATTTGCACTAAATGAAAGCGAAGCAAAATATCGAGATTACATCAATAACGCTCCCGATGGAATTATCATTACTGATACAGAAACGATGACAAACCAATTCAACAAGGCTGCATGCGAAATCACCGGATATAATGCTGATGAAATGCAGGAATTAGAATTTGATGAGTTGATGGAAGCCGATGAACTGCTTCAAATCAAGTCTAAATTATTAGAAATGACTGTTTATTCGAATTGCAGTTTTGAATTGAAAATCCGTACTAAATATGGCGATTCTATTTACGTGTTAATTGATTCTGTACGCTTGTCTATCACTAAATTTATTTTCTTTTTCAAGAATATTACGGATAAAAAACAGGCGGAAGAAAGTTTGAATAGTGAGCGTTCAATGCTGCGTTCTTTGATTAATTCCGTACCCGATTTAATATTTATTAAGGATAGAAAAGGTAAATATATAGATTGTAATAAAGCTTTCGAATATTTTGTAGGCAGAAAAATTCCGGAAATTATTGGTAATTCTGACGATAGATTGTTAAATGATAAATATGCTGCTTTATTTGCTGTTGAAGAAAATACTGTAATCACTACTCAACAGACTACTCGTAAGGAAGAATGGTTTGAATTCCCCAACAAAGAAAAATTCTTATATGATACTATTCGTACTCCATTTTTCGACAAAGCGAAAAATATTATTGGAGTAATTGGGATAAGCAGAGATATTACAATTCAGAAAATTCACTCAATTAAGCGAGAGGCTGAAGATAAAGTGCTGAAGGGCATTGCTAGTATTTCTACTACATTATTAGAATCTAAAGACTATATGTATGCTTTCGATGAGATTATGGAAATTCTTGGCACGGTTACTATGGTTGATAGAGTATATTTGTTCTCTAAATATTCTGCCGAAAGCGATGAGAATGATTATTTTACTCAGATAAGCGAATGGTCTGCTGATGGGGTCATCCCACAAAAAGACAATCCTGATTTCAAGCAATTTGATATGGCTGTGTCGATGCCGACAATATATGAAAAGCTCAAATCCAAGCAACCATATTATTCTTTGGTACGGCAAGTACCTGAAGCTGAACAACAAATGTTGCTCGATCACGACATATTATCCTTGCTAATCATCCCAATATTTGAGAAAAATCGTCTCTGGGGATTTATTGGTTTCGACGATACAAAGCAGGAACGTCTCTGGAGCAATCAAGAAACATCAGTGCTGATGATAGCATCGAATGCAATCGGATCGGCTATCGAACGAGATCAAGATATGTTGCTAATGGAGCAAGCTAAAGTGCAAGCACAAATTGCGAATAAATCTAAATCAGAATTTTTAGCAAATATGAGCCACGAAATACGCACTCCGATGAATGCGATACTCGGTTTCTCTGAATTGTTAAAGGAAGAATTAGATTCCTCTCCGAAATATAAAGACTATTTAGATGGTATAATTAATAGTGGTAAAGGTTTGCTTGATTTAATAAATGATATTCTGGATTTATCTAAAATCGAATCCGGTAGATTAGAAATATTTTATGAGCCAATCAATCCTATCGACGTTATGAACGAGGTGAAGCAAATATTTAAAATGAAATCCGATGCTAAAGGTTTAAATTTTATCGTCAATATTGACGATAGGATTCCTCGTGCATTGTTGATGGACGAATTGCGTATTCGTCAAGTATTGTTTAATTTAGTTGGTAATGCTATCAAATTTACATCTAACGGGCAAATTGAAGTTAGTATGTATTGTAAAGATTTTACTGAAGGTAGCGAGTTAGATTTAATAATTGAGGTGAAAGATACAGGTATTGGTATCCCAGATGAACAAAAGGATATTATATTTGAAGCATTTCGTCAGCAAGAAGGACAAAGTACTCGAAAATATGGTGGAACCGGACTTGGGCTGACCATTACCAAGCGTTTAGTTGCTATGATGAACGGTGAAGTAACATTAGAAAGCAAACAGGGCGAAGGCTCGGTATTCTCTGTATTGTTACCAAACGTGAAGATTGCCGCTGTCGTAAGCGAAAAAAATGAGCAAACGATAGAAGAGTTAAATGCTGCTGAATTCGACAATCCTAAAATATTATTGGTAGAGGATGTGGCTACCAATCGTCAAGTCGTTCGTATGTATTTGCGAAGATTTAATATTACATTATTAGAAGCTATAAATGGATTAGAAGGAGTGGAAGCTGTACGACGCGAAAAACCGGATATGATACTAATGGATTTGCACATGCCCTACATGGATGGCTATCAAGCGACGGATGAAATTAAAAAAACTTATAGCTCGCAGGAGCTTCCGATAATTGCTTTAACGGCATCGGCGATGAACGAGGAAGTCGGATTTATCAAGGAAAAATTTGATGGGTATTTGAGAAAACCTGTCAGTAAATCTGAATTATTGAGGGAAATTATTTTCCATATACCTCATAAAGTAAATCTTAATGGGGTAACGATAACAAGCGAGAAGCCACGACAAATATTTTCCGGTAGGATTGAGTTAGAAAAGACTACGGTATCTCCGGAATTTTTGATAATTTTAGACTCCGAGATTATCCCAGCTTATGAAGCCGTGAAAAAAACTCTATATATTTCTAAAATTAATGCCTTTGCCGAAATGTTGAAATCAAATGCAGAAAAATATGATATTGCTATCCTAACTCAATTTGCAGATGAATTATTAGAGCAATCAAAAGGATTTAAAATTGATAAAATTGTGCAAATTATATCAAATTTTCATATATTAGTAGATAGTTTGAAAAAATAAAAAATATGAATCAGTCAGAAGAAATAAAAAAACAATTAAACATCGCTGAAAACAGTACCGTGCTGATAGTGGATGATATACCCGAGAATTTACAGCTTTTGGGCAATGTTTTGTTGAGTCAAGGCTTAGATGTCGGATTCGCTGTGAACGGAATGCAGGCTTTGGAAGCTGTAGAATATAATAAGCCGGATTTAATTCTCTTAGATATAATGATGCCGGGTATGGATGGGTTCGAAGTATGCAAAAGATTGAAGGCGAATCCGAAAACCTCCGACATCCCGATTATCTTTTTGACTGCAAAAACTCAAACTGAGGATATTGTGTCTGCTTTCGATTTGGGTGCGGTAGATTATGTAACCAAGCCATTTAATCCAAGCGAATTAGTAGTTAGAGTGTTTACGCAGTTGGAAATTAAAAAATCACGAGACTTAATTCAAAAGCAGAACGACGAATTGCAAGAGCTTAACGCAACCAAGGATAAATTCTTCTCAATTATATCGCACGATCTCCGAGGACCATTTACCGGATTGCTCGGATTGACTTCATTAATCCTTCAGGATAAAGACAGTTTCGAATTTGAAGAAGTTATCGACTTGATTTTTAAATTGGATCAATCACTTAAAAAGCAGTATTCTCTAATCGAAAATCTATTGCAATGGGCTAGAATTCAAACTAATAGAATTGAAATTAATAGCGATAAATTCAATTTGAAAAATTTAGTAACTGAAGCAAAAATGATATTGCGAAATAATTTTGAAGAAAAGAAAATTCGTATAGTTAACCAAGTACCGGATGATTATTCCTGTTTTGCTGATAGATTTATGCACCAGTCGATAGTTCATAATTTACTGACTAATGCCATTAAGTTTTCGCACCTAAATTCTGAAATTCATATTTCAGCAATAGAGCAAGATGAATACATTATTCTGAAGATTCAAGATTTCGGAGTCGGAATCAAACCTGATAACTTAGAGAGGCTATTCAAAATTGATCAGCATTTGACTACTCTCGGTACTAATAATGAAAAAGGCACGGGATTAGGATTGATATTAGTGAAGGAAATGGTCGAGAGAAATCAGGGAACTATTAGCGTACAAAGCGAATTAAATAAAGGCTCTGTTTTTTTTGTTACAATAAAAAAGTTTGTAAATTTAAGCTAAATCGAGGAAAATATGACAGTAGATGATTTCACTTTCTCATATAAAGATATTACAATTTTAGTAATTGAGGATGATTCTGAGCAATTAGAATTATTGAGTTCGTTATTGAAAAAAGACTACAAAGTAATATCTTCAATCGATGGCAGTATCGCTGGAGAAGTAGCTCGTAAATATCCAGATTTGTTAGTGCTGATAGATTACAATCTTCAAGACAAAACAGCTAAGGAAATCATTCTCGAGATGACTGATGTTATAGGCACCAAGCCCTATTTTATTGTAATGACTGCATTTGGCAATGAGCATGTAGCTGTAGAGATGATGAAGCTCGGTGCTATGGATTATTTAGTTAAAGATTTGAACTTTTATGATTTTCTGCCTTCTGTATTGAGCAATGCTTTGAGCGATATAGTCAAAGATAAGCAACTCGCCATAACCCAAAAATCATATCAAGAACTAAATGATAGATTTATTGGACTATTCAAAGAATCACAAGATGCTATTTTCTTTTCGGATGTCAACGGAATTGTGATAGGATATAATCCTTCGATGCTAAAATTATTTAATTATACGGATGAAGAATTATTAGGACTTCATTCGGATGATTTATTTTACGAGCCGCTAGAACGAGTCAAATTCAGAAATGATATAATAGAAAAAGGCTATCTAAGGAATTATGAAGTTAAGTTGAAAAAGAAAAACGGCAAGCCTATTGACTGTATTTTAGTTTCAAATCTGAAGATTAATGATGACGGCGATGTCATAGGTTATGACGGTATTATCCATAATATTACCGACCGTAAAATTGCAGAAATTCAATTAAAGGAAAGCGAAGAGCGATATAAAAATTTATTCGTAAGAGTGCCGGTCGGAGTTTATAGAACTACGCCCGATGGGCGAATATTAGATGCTAATCCTGCCTTAGTCAGAATACTCGGAGCCGACGATATTCACGATATATTGAATAGAAACGTGTTGGAATTATACGTGAATCCAGCCGATAGAATGGCTTGGCAAAACCACGTGGACAATACTGAAGTAGTCTATAATTACGAAGTAGAATTAGACACACTTAATGGTAATCGAATTTGGATCAATGATTCCAGTAGAGCTGTGAAATCTCCCGACGGTAAAATTATTTATTACGAAGGCGTAGTCGAAAATATCACTCAGACTAAAAAAGACAAACAAAAAGTTCGCGATTTGATCGATGATTTATTGGTTAGCAAAAGTACAATCGAAGCTCAACTTGTCGAATTGAATAAATTGAATAAAAAATTGCAGTTGTCTGAGATAGAACTCCGAGCTATAAATACGTCGAAGGATAAATTCTTTTCAATTATTGCTCACGATTTAAAAAGTCCATTCACTGGATTTATGGGTTTGACTGGATTGCTTAGTGAAGATATTGAAGATATGGATAAGGAAGAAATCTCCGAGATGGCTAATGCTCTAAATAATTCTGCTAAAAATATTTATGAATTGTTGCAGAATTTATTGCATTGGTCGAAAATGCAGGGCGGAATTTTCGAATTCAAACCGGAAATTATGAATTTGGCAAAGGTTTTTGATAGTAATATCGAAATAATAAAAGGCAATGCTGAACAGAAAAACATTAAGTTGATTTGCGAAATTGATGAAGACGTAGTGGTACGATTTGATTCGAATATCATCAATACTATCATTAGAAATCTTTTAGCTAATGCTATTAAATTTACGTATCAAGGCGGTACGGTTAAATTGTCGTCGCAAAAATTAAGTGGCGATAGCGTCATGATTTCTATTACAGATAATGGAGTAGGGATTAGTGCCGATAGCCTAAGTAAACTATTTAAAATCGACGAATCGAACAGAATTACTCTCGGTACAGCTCACGAAAAAGGCACGGGGCTCGGACTAATTCTATGCAAGGAATTGTTAGAAAAATCCGGTTCGTCTCTGTGGATAGAAACAGAAGAGGAAAAAGGATCAAAATTTTCGTTTACAGTACCTACATTTAAAATAAATTCTTTGTAGTAGCGTCAAACGAAAGCATACAAATTGTACATTGAAATATTATTGGTTTCGGATGTCAGATTTTTACTTTACTTATCAATTCGGGGATGAAACGGATTCGACGGGGTGGGGAAGTTTGATAGTCGCATGCCGTGCTCAATCGGTGGTCGCACGTAAATTCAACCGGTAAACTTATAAATGCCAATAATAATAATACAGCATACGAATTTGACTATGCTATGGCTGCTTAATTAAATAAGCGGTCTCATCTTTACAGAAGTTCTCTTGTTGGTTTCTGTACGGGTGTAACAACTAGACAAGATAGCCGGAATTTGAGCTCGCAGGGAGACCGGTGAAACCCAAACTGAAGCTCGCTCTGAAAGACCTGTCGTTTGGTCCCATTCGGGGTTAAACATATAAAGCGACTAAGCATGTAGTGGCGTCAAGCAAAG
>CAZIIZ010000032.1:0-1504 GCA_964539225.1 uncultured Hyphomicrobiales bacterium
CGGATCGCCGTGCGGCACTACCGGAGCAGATGGCAGGATTCTATGTTCTTTTCCCTTAAAGAAATCTAAAAAGGACTGTCTAATTTCTTGTGAAGTCATCATTTTCGTTCCCAATTATTTTAATATTATATTATATTTCAATTACTACAAAAATACGAATATTTTCGTTATAATCAATATCAAAAAACGAAAACCAGAAATTGGAATTTAATGGAAGTGTGCTGAAGGATACACATCTGAAGTATTGGATATGTTATTGCCGAAACTAAAAAAAAATCAGAAGACTAAATGTCATACACCAATGCCTACAATCAAGACACGTAAACCGATACTTTGATAATATTACAAAAGCTTTCCTGATTAGTTTGATTCAGAATAGAAAAACTTTTTGTCTCTATAATAATTTATTTTCAGGGCTACTTTCCAAACTTCGAACAGGGCAATAGAGCTAATAATCACGAATGCAACGAACCGAAAAACCAAGAGACAGCTTGCCGTCGTAAATTTCGATAAAGGCGTAATCGTAAAACAAATAGCTAAACCCCGCTTGTTTGTTAATAGAGTTTTCCGTAGAAGACCACCAAACGCCAGTACATCCCTTATCGGCGAATAATCCGAAATCGAAAATTTCGTCTTTTGTGTTGTGCCAACCACTCGGAAGAGCGGAAAAGGCACTTGAGTCGGTAGCATCAGTATTTGGACTAAACCACAAACCTGTACCATCCTCGATTGTGCCGACAGTTTTTAACTTTCCACCAGCAACAGAATCACCGCCTAAACAATTGGAAAGCGTTTTCCATTCTGTATCGCTCGGCACATGATAGCCTCTTGGAGCTAAACCGCGTGGGTCGCTTACGGCATACCAGTTATAGAGCTTGCCATATATCGCACCATTTGCAGAGTCATTATCGTAATAGCACCATGCTCCGGTTTTTAAATTAGCCCATTGAATTGCATCTGTTACTTGAGGTATTGTGTCGCCATTGCGATAATGATCTACGTCAAGATTTTTCTTCATCCATATTTGATTGCCGATTGTTACGGACAAATAGTTCTTAGTTTCAGTATTTTCAGTATTTGTACCATTGTCATCTTTACTGCAAGATAACAAAAACAAACCGGAAAATAGAACAGATACAAAAAATAAATTTTTAAGCATTAAAATACTCCTTGATTTCACAAATTTTAAAAAATAAAATTTGCTATTAGTCGGATATTGAACCAAACAAACCTAACATTTTTTATATATTTTTTGCATTACTCAATTATTTTCTAATCACAAAGCTTCTGGTATTAGTAAATAATTGAACAAACATAATCATTATTGTAAGATTTCATTGATTTAAGCATATTTCTGTTTGCAATCATTTTGTAGTGCAAATCTAAGAATATATTTTGTAATTACCAAGCAGATAATGGCGATAATTAATAATCAACAATATCAGACAATCTTTAACCACGTAGTGGTTTACTGTTTGTAGTAATTAATTGATTGTAGCTCCGT
>CAZIIZ010000032.1:1604-12162 GCA_964539225.1 uncultured Hyphomicrobiales bacterium
TCTACGATGCTCTGTCATCTTTGTACTGAACATTTCTACAAACAGTAAGCGACTAAGTCGCTGAAAATATTATGCATTCTTAAAATCATCTCAATCACCCAAACCAGATAAATCAGCGGTTCAGACAATCTTAATACTAATTATTAAAACAATCACAGTTCAAAGTATTCTTTAACCACGTAGTGGTTTACTGTTTGTAGTAATTAATTGATTGTAGCTCCGTAACGTAGATCGCATCTACGATGCTCTGTCATCTTTGTACTGAACATTTCTACAAACAGTAAGCGACTACGTCGCTGAAAATATTTTACATTCTTAAAATCATCTCAATCACCCAAATCTGATAAATCAGCGGTTCAGACAATCTTAATATTAATTATCAAAAATATCACTGTTCAGACAATTATATTCCTGATTTAATTATGCTTGGGTATTGTAAAATGGAAGGTAGAGCCGACATTTTTTTCGCTCTCTGCCCAAATTTTGCCTCCGTTTTTCTCTATAAATTCTCTGCATAGTATTAATCCTAATCCGGTACCTAATTCGTGATTAGTGCCATTAGATTGATAGTTTCTATCTGTCTCGAATAATGTTGGCACTTTATTAGCCGGAATCCCTACTCCGTTATCGGCAATTGATATTTTTACAGAGCTATTTTCTTCTTCTATTGCGATAACAACTTTACCATTATTGGGAGTAAACTTAATGGCATTGGATAAAATATTTCTAAACACAGTAATTAATAAATTTGTATCGGCGACTACTTGTACGTCTTCGCATTTGGAATTATCATAGCTAATAGCAATTGATTTATCTCTGGCTTGTATCTCGGCTATTTCAATAGAATTTTTAATAATTGCTGTAATACTTAATTCCACCGGTTCAAAAGTTATTTTGCCGCTTTGTGCCCTAGCCCAAGTAAGCAAATTATCTAAAAGCTGGGCGAGATTCTTTGTGTTTCTCTCCAACATTTCCAAATTGGACTTCAATTCTTCCCTATTTATTTCATCGAAATCTTGCACAATAAAATTAACAAAAGAGTGGATAGAAAACACAGGATTTTTGAGGTCGTGAGCTATTATTGAAAAGAATTTATCTTTAGTAGCATTTAATTGTTTCAATTCATTATTTTGCACATTGCTTAATCTATTAATTTCTCTTAAAGCTTTATGGCGAGATTTATTAGTTCTAATTATTATAATGATTGATATTAAGCCTATAATTATCCCAATTGTTTGATAAAACAGTACTTCTTGTTGTTGTTTGATTTCTGCTCCTTGCTTTTGGAAATGATACTTCGCTTCTAAGTCTAAAAGTGTCTGCTGTTGGCTGGCATATCTATCTTTCACGTAATAATCATATCCCAATTGTTTGTATTTATAAGCATTCTTATAATCACCCATTTTTGCATATACTTCTGACAATACGATATAAAGCAAATCTTCGTTCACTTTTATATTTTTCTCTTTCATATATCTCAAGGCTTCCAGAGCTAAAGCTTCGGCTTCTTTATATTTAGCAAATTGATAATACAAACCTGCATAATTCAGCATTACATTATGATAATGGTACAATGTAAAGGCACTATCTGGAAATTTTTGCATAATTGCTACAGCATTATTCATATTTTGCTCAGCTCGTTTCAGGTCTTTTAAGTAATTATATACTGCTCCATTCACGTTATAATTACTAATCAGAAGAAAATAATTATCCGGGCGAGTATTTTGGAGTGAGCTATCTATATATCTTAATACTTTTTGAGCTGTCAATTCTTTATTTTTCTCAAAAGGAGTAAATATTAACTCGTAATAAATAGATGCGATTCTATTATATATGTTTGCCTTGTCTGGCTTGAACGAATCATCGTCGGCATCGGCTATGATGTCCAATGCTTGATTTAGAATTTTAATTCCATTATAATATGCGTTAGAAGCTCGGTTAGCTTCGCCTAAGCCTATAAGTACTTCGATTTTCTTTTTATTTTCATTGTTCGCCAAATTCAATGCCTTGTAATAATATGAAACCGAAGGCTCATATTATAGATTACCAAATAATAGAGTGGCGGGGGCGGCTTGGAATGGGGCTTCCCGGACTGATATTACCAAATGTAAAGCAGAAAACGAACAGAAGCCGCCAAGACAAGCCCGTGCAATCTATGGCACTTGAGACCAGTGCGACGCACTAACTCCCTGCAAATGCTAATAATGTGCGAAAAAGAGCCACCAAAACCACACCAAAAAGAACAAATCTGTGTGCCGGACTTTATTGCGTTTATTGCATTTATTGCAGAGCTTTATTGCGTTTATTGCACAAACATTTGGTAACCTTGTTATTTTTCTTTATTGCGTTTATTGCAAGATTTGGTAATGAAATTGCTTTGTACTTTATTGCAAAAATAATCAACATCAATCCGCACAAACCGATCTCTCAGTTTTTTGAGATTTGGAGTAATTCGTATTGCCAATTAGTTTCTTGCTGATGTTTGGATTAATTTCAGCCCCGTGACTAGCAAAGAATAGCTTGATAATATTTTCCCTTTCTTCTAATCTTGTCTTGAGAACAATGTTTTCGACAGTAAGCGTATTGATTATACTATCTTTTTCCTGTATAAGCGTATTGTTTCCTTTTGGAGGTGAAACAATGCTATTGTTGGATGCGGTCCCATCGATTAACCATATTATATTGCACCCTACCTTATGAAGTTTGATAATTATTTTCTGAATATCATTAACTCCTGTAAGATAACGGTTTACATCTTGTGGAAATATCTCTAAACGACGTGCAAATTCTGCTTTGCTCCAGCCTTTTTGCTTGATAAATTCCTTTAATCGTGTAATTATTTCTGATTCCATAAAATTATTTCAAAAATAAGCATATTGTTGATTATTTTTCTTGCACAGTATAAGCATATTGCTTATATTTGCATTCAGTAAATGTTGAATATATGTTTAAAATATATTGAGAAAGCAAAGTTATGAAAAAAGAAATTATTATCAAAGATAAATTACGAAAGAATCCATATAAAGGAATTCTTTCTGAGATTGCCAAAGAGCAGGGCGTTAGTCCGCAGGCAATTTGGACAGCGGTTTATAAAAGCCGGAATATGCGAATCATGGAAATATTGTCTGTGAAAATGAGACAAAGAAAACAACAATTTGAAAATATACAAAAAGAATTACAAGCAACATAAGGTTTGGTTATGGAATATACTTTAGATGAAATAGCTTACAGGACTGGATTTAATAAATCTTCTATTTGTAGAAGATTGAAGAATACTAGACCAGTCGATAGACGGTCTGACGGTGGTCGTCCTGTGAATTATTATGATTCGAGTGTGTTGAGTTTGTTCCATATATTAGATATGCAAGAGCCGAGCGTCCAAGTATTCCACAAAGAAGAAAGCGTAATAGTGATGAAATCCAAGAAGAATCCTTGCAAAAATATATCAAGAGTGCTGAGCCAAGAATTGGCAGATAGCTTATCGAAGAAAACATTTACCGCATATATAACTCAAGCCGATAGATACGGACTGAAGCGAGCTTGTGCAGATACGATTTATGCGTATTGGGATTTGATTGCGGCGGACTTAGCGGCTACAGGTAAAGAATGCGATTCGAGAGGGAATTTGCGAGACTTGGAATATATGCAAGATTATTGGTACTTCAAAGTAATTAACCGCTCGGACAAAATCAACCAAGGCACTGCGAAACGTGAAAACTGGGAAAAGACATGGGAAGAAAAACATGACTATAATAAATCGAACGGACGCAAGGCTACGGCTCGCTACTCGATGCTTGAGATGCTTGAGAATGCGGACTTAATCGCTCCGGGACGTGGAGCCGGTTTAATATGGGTGATAGACGGAACTCAATTTGACGCATTCGTAGAACACGAAAATGGCGATAAAAAATCATTTAATTATTTACTAATAATGGACGGCGTTACAAAAATGCCATTATATGCCAAAGCGTTGCAGGACGGCGAGAAAATTTCGGAAGTTGCCGAGGCACTTTGGGAATGTGTGAATATTCATGGTGTACCTCCGCTTGGAATAATAGCCGACAATGGTGCGGCGTTTAAAAGTAGAGATATTCAAGCATTGGTTCGCTCTTGGTACACTCCGGAGCAATTAGCCTACTTTGAGTCCGGCTGTTTGATTCGTAGAGAATTATATCGCAATAAAGACGGCAAGCCTCAGCGTGGTGCAATATTATATCCACTGGCGAAAGTGCCGCGAGCACCTTTTAAGGCATTGCTCGAAAGAACATTTAGAGAAATCAATAGACATCAGTCAAGCATACTTGCGGCTTCGTATATCGGCACAAGAGATTCGAAGGCGGTAACTCATGAACTGGGAACTACGCCGACCGAAGCATTGCGGTTAGCTCCGACCAAAACCGAGGCTTGGAAAAGTTTTCTATGGTTTATTTATTTCAATTACTCTACTCGCTTACAGCCCGGAAGCGAATGGTTGTCTTATGTAAAAACCAAATACAAGGTTAAACCATCCCCGGCTGAAGCGTGGAAATTTTACGGCGGCAAGTTGGCGATAAGCGAAGAAAAGACAGATTCCTGCATACGCAGGAATGGCAAAAGTACGGGCGGTAATGATAGCACGGAAGAAAAAATGCAGATTGGGAAAGTAGATATTCAAAGCGAAGCAAGGCTTGTTTTAAACGAAGAGCAAGCTATACCTTTCTACGAATGGGCTAAGGCTGATAAAAAACGACACAAGGTAACCTGTAAAGATAATTACGTAGCTGTTACCCATAATAAGGAATCTCACACATATAACTCTGAATGTTTGGGGATGCAAATGTGGGGCAAGGAAGTAATTGTAGTGGTCGACTCTTACAATTCGAGACGCTCGTATATATTCGCCGAGAAAGAATTAAGCCCAAAAGAAAAACAATTAGCCAAGCAGGATAATATAGTACTGGATCAATCAGAGTGTTTGCAGTATCTAGGCGAAGGATTCTCTACTCTGATTAATGATTTCGCTCAGGTGCGAGATGTTCGCAAGCGTAATAGCGATAGCCGCAAGCGATATGCAAAAGAAATTGAAGCATTTGACGCTAAGATGTTAGATGGCGAAGGATATGAATTGAAGAATCACAAGGTAGAGGCTGGGCAATATGCTGAATACCAAGTGCTGGATGCCGATGTTCAGCCAAATTCCCCTTTGGCTGGGCAATTATTAAGCTCTGAAAACCTTCCGAAGGGCAAAGAAGCCTTCGGAAGGTATGAAGAGGCGGATGTGATGAATTTGTTGGATATTACTGATTTAATGGATACAATGTAAATGTTTTTTATATAAATAAAAGGATTAGAGAAATGGGAAATGTAGATATAGTTCAAAGTGTTATACGGATAATGGCAAAATATATGCCGGATACAAGATTTACTAAAAACGATGTGATTGAAATTGTTGAGAATGCTATCAAGAATCCGGTTTATAACAAAGAGATTGAATTGTTAACTTCGACTTTTAGAGTTACACCAAAAAATTCCGATGATGAATTGTTGGATATGTTTAATAAGGTTGAGACGGCGAAACAGACTCCAGTTAAAGAAGAAATAGAAGCAAATCAAGCTCATCCACTTGAAGAAAGAGTGATTGAGCTTGAAAAGACAGTTGAAGCGTTGAAATTAACAGGCTGTATTGCTTTGGGAGATATTAAGGAATATGTTAAACCGACAATGGTTACTCTTGATCGGGTATCGGGTCGAATAGTGCTTGTATAGAAGTATTATAGTGAGTGCTATGTGTTTTAAGAACCTCATCCCAGTGTGTATCAGGGTTAACATTAAGCACTTTAGAGCTAATATTTGAGAGTTCGCCTAAGATTGTCCATAACAGGGCATTTGTTTGAACGGTTTCGTTTAAAGACAAAACATTGGCAGGTAGCGATATATTTTCTGATTTCATACTAAAACCTTTAAAAATAGTTAAAAATAATAATTAAAATCTGCCGGAGGCTTTACAAAATCCGGCAGATAAATAGAAAGAGAGTAAAAATTATGCCAAAGAATAATGAAATTATGATACCGGATACAAATTCTGTGTTGGCGAGAGTGAATATTTCTGAGCAACAAAGAGCTGTTGTGGCGAATGCGGCAGCTCAGATACTTAATATTACTTCGAGAGCTGGAGAACTAGACAGTGCGATTAAGAAAATGGCAACCGAAGTAGCTGCCGACCCGAGAATATTAGCTTTGAAACAATATAAGAAAAACCGCAGAGAATTAAAGCGAATGCACTCAGAAGCGGTAGCCGGATTTAACGGTGCATTGAAAATGGCACTTGCGGAAGTGCCGGGAAACTCGCTTAATGAGAAATATGCGGCGTTAGGCGTAGGATAAGAATTTGGTAAGTCATCGGATGACTAAGTAGAATGATAGTGCTTTGACAATTAGAGATGTACGAACTCCGCAGAGATGCGGTTATAGGAATAATTTTGAGTAAAAAAGAGGAACAATTTTAACACTAAAAGTTGGCAACAAAATGATAACAATTTTTCTAATAGTGCTGAGCCTTGCTTCCGGTTTTCTGATTGGGAAGTGTATCGTAGAATGTTATAGGCGGTACTTATGGCTATAAAAACGAAAGGCTAACTCAGGGTTAGCCAATCGCCGTAACAATGTTCTTATAAAATTAGAACACACAAAAATAAGAAAATTTAACTAATAATTATAAATATATTTTGGAGAATAAATATGGATGTAAAACAATGTGCGAAATTGGTAGTTCTGACTAAGAATTACATTGATGACCAAGCAAGGCTTGGTAAGATTAAAGCTCGGCTTGCTAATATTATGAGTCGTCGGCACTCGGACGGCGATTTGGAACTTTTCTCGGAATCGAGTATGTATAAGGAATTTCGGGAGCGATTGATTAAGAATCTGCAATCGGCTATAGCCGAATTGGAAGGCAAGTGGACAATGTATCAACCGCAAGATGTGTTAGATTTCTTAGTCGGCAACGATAGCCATATAGAAAGGAATTTGAATAATGGATAAGATGGTGTTAGAAATAAAGAGTACTGAGCCGGAAGCGGTTCGTAGCGAAGTGGATAAGATAGTAGACGGGTACAATTTGGCGGTTGCGAATTATGAAAAAAAAAGGGAAGAATCCACCCCTGCCCCTCAAGAGGGGAATTTAGAAGATGTGTTTGAAATAGATATTACAAGCATAATTAGGGTTCTTGGTCATAATTTGAGCAAGTTAATAGCTAGGGGAATCGTACAGGATCATTATAATGGTGATTGGAGTAAAGTGCGTTTTGTCGGCTTGGGCGAGGAATTACCTTTGAATCCACGCCTGCAATTATCAGAAGAATTGGAGGCAGTATGATAGCAGGGACAGTTTGGTCGGTCGAGTATTGGCATACCGGAGGTGATAAATCGGTACATACTGACTGGTATAAAACCAAAGCCGAAGCATCGCAAGAACATAAAGAACTGCTTCGCAAGGAAGATATTGAGAAAGTGCGACTGATTAAGCATGTAATAACTTACTATGATTGGACGCAAAAATGACAGATGTAGATAGAATTTTAAACTTCGTCAATCAAGAGTGCGACGCTCTTGCCGAGATGGAGTGTGTGTTAACCGAGAAAGAAACGACTAAGCTGCTTACAATTTATCCTTGCGATAGTATAATAAGCCAATTGCGAAAGATGAATAATTATCCTAAGATTCGCAAGAATAATCGTTCGGTTTATCTGACTTGTTTGAAATGGTTTGAATCAGATATTGCGAAAGGGTATTATAAGCCGGAAGAGAAGAATAGATTCCTGCATCCATCCGAAGACGGATTCCGCAGGAATGACAATGTGGGCACGCCAAGTAACGTGTTGACCTGCGACGAGGTTTATCGCAGACAGGCGGAGTTTTTAGAGAGGTTTCCGCCGGGCATCGGGTTCAGAACGGCTTCGTGTGAGGGTTGGCGAGTGGTTAATCGTAGGATAGTAGAGCGAGACAGCGACTCAAAAATAATGACAATCGCTGAATTTGTAGCTGAAAATATGTTAGAGAAATAAAGCCGGAAAAACGGCAAACCAATAAATAAAAAAAGGAAATAACGTGATGGCGAAAGCAAAAACAATTACCGGAGAAGCGATTCTTGTAAGCAAAAACTTAAAAAAAGACATCGACTTACTACAGACCGCTCTTGATTATAAAAGCCAAATCGAGGTTTTGGACAGGCAAAAGAAGAAAATTGCCGCTCTGTTAGAGCCTATCGAGGCACACTTTGATAAGATGTTGACTCCCGGCGGTAAGTATGAAACCACTACTGGAGCGGTAAGCAAAACTATTGCTAATTCGTACAGTGTGAAGCCGGAGAAATACAAGCAATTGAAGCAATTGTTTGGTAGAAAGGTGAGCGATTTTGTTGTGGAAAAAGTGTCATACGGTTGCCAAGCGGCACTAAAAAAACTACTCGGCGATGCGGAATACGAACACGGCGAAACGGTGCGAGATGCTGTGGAAATTAAGCAAACTACTTCGATAAAATTTCAAGCAAAGTAAGAAACCTAAAAACCTTCGGAAGGATGAAGAAATCTTCCGAAGGTAAATTTATAAATAGATTCCTGCATGAGCTACGCTGAATCCGAAGACGGATTTCGCAGGAATGACATATAAGGAAAATTTAATTATGGCAACTGAGAGCCAAATGGCATTTAATTATAAGGCGTTGTATAATGCCGCACGTTCGTCGTTGATTAGACACGATGGTGGTGATGGTGATGACGTGGATGCGATTAAAACTGTGCGAGACGGTTTTGTTTATCAGAATTTTCAGGGCAGGAATTACAGAGATTTGACATACGATGAACTAAAATACGCTACTTATCTGCTTAACAATCCGAACGCCGGCAATGCTCGGATTAGTTCTATAGCTAACTCACAACTGCAAATGCTGAAATTCTACATAATCGGCATTGGACTAAGATATACGGACTTCTCGGCGAAGAATTGGTTGATTGATGACTATGCGGTCGATGCTGAGACTGGGCGAGCCGAATTGATACGAAAATTCAACAATAAGGAGAAGTTACCCAAAGCGGTTATCGCTTATATGTATAATAGTTGGATAAATCCTAAGTGCAATGAATGGCTAGTCGAGGGCGGTTATAAGAAGTGGTCGGCACATAAAGAGGTGTTATATTACGAGCAGTTGAGCGTAGAAGCAGCTCAGTATTTAATCAAGCGGTTTATGCAGATGTGGAATGAGATCAATAAGCGAGACAGTGAATCACATGTTTATGATTATTCGAAGAATTAGGTGCGGATATGGTTAGCAAATATAGTAATAACATAGGTAGAATTGCCCATAATTTCAAAATACAGGGCGAAATAAACCCTGAGATAGCGAAGCGATATAGAGAAGCGATATAGAGAAACTGGTTTACAAAAGGGATTGGTAATTGGAGAAGAAATCCCTAAATCCCCAAAGGGGACTTTAAGAAATAATAATGAGATAAATAATATGCAAGAAATAGTAAATATAAATATATCGGAAATACAAGATTTTCCGACACAAAGAGAAATATATGGCGAGCCGATAATTGAACTTGAATTTTTGGCAAGCGTAAAAGAATTTGGAGTAATTACTCCGGTAATAGTAACCAAAGGAACTGATTGTTATATATTGATTAGTGGGCATAGGCGAGTAAAAGCCGCTGAATTAGCCGAGCTAACGACCGTCCCGGCGATAATTAGAGAATACGACTCTACGGATGATATGCAACTTGAGTTCTTGAGTTGCAATATGCAGAGAGAAAAAACTCCGAGAGTGAGAATAAACGAGTTTTTACGCTACAAGCAATTACTATGCCAAATCGGCAAAGTGCGTAAAAAATCAAGGAATTACGAAAACACAATTTTTGAAAATACGATGTTTTCGAGAATTCTCGACGAGAACATAAAAAATAGCAATGATGGTGAATTTTCGATAGATTCTACGGAAATATTAAAACAGGTTACGGGTTATAGCGAGTATGAGCAGACTTATCTATCGGTGCTTTATAACGATGATTGGTTGCAGAAAAAATTAGACGGTTTGCGGTTGCTTGGTTGCTCGGTAGAAATAGAAGAAGTATTGATTTCTCTGCGAGAAAAAGCAGTACAGGAATATGAAGCCGGAAATGCAACGCTAAACAATGCGGTAAGCGAAGTTAAGAGAGTTTTTAAGGATGCCGAAGCTCATTTGAAACCGAAAGAAGAAAAGAAGCCGAAGAAAGATTCTACTCTTGCTTCTCAAGAAGGGAATTTTAAGAAGCCGATGAAATTAGCTTTGCAATTACCGGGAGTGAAAGCGACTTGTAAATACTCTGAAACTCCTCTGTTATACGATGAAGAAAAAAGCGTATGCGAATTTTTCTTTAAGAGCGGTGGGTTTACTTTTGGATTTATCACTACGCTTGAGCGTCCGGTGGGAATATGTTGCGAAACGCCAAATGGTATAGTTATGATTAATTCGGAACGGCTTGCCGAATTAGTGCGTAAAGAGGTTGGAATTAAAGAATAAAATTAGTAAATTGCAAATAATTAT
>CAZIIZ010000033.1:0-11787 GCA_964539225.1 uncultured Hyphomicrobiales bacterium
ACTAATAATCCAAATATTCCATTTAGAATTGCAGTTTCGTTAGACGGAATAGGCGTTTTACACGATTCTATTCGGAATAAATCAGATGCTTTTAAAAATGCCTGCGAGACAATTAAGCAGTTGGACAAATTAAAACAAAAGTACTCTAATTTTAATACGGGAATTATTACGACAATTTCAGATAAGAATGAACATCAAATTGACGAAATAGCTGAATATTTAACTAAAGAATTGCCAGTTTGCGAATGGATGATAAATGCTACTCGCGATACTCCGCAAAATATTGATGCCAAAGGATTTTCAATCGAATCGTATAAAAAAGCAATTCATAATTATAGTAAATATTTGAATTCTGAAAATTATACTAAACATAATAGATCTAATCCGCAGATTAAGATGTTGATGGCAAAAAATAAATTAAGATCAAAAATTATTATTGATATTTTAGAAGGTAAGGGCAAATGGTGTTTGTGTGCAGCGGGCAACTTAATTGGAGTAATCTTTAATGATGGAGCGGTGCGTCCTTGCGAAACATTGAATCTAGAATTTGGCAATTTGCGAGATTATAATTACAATTTAAAAGAATTATGGAATTCTGAGCAAGCCGATGCAATTCGTCGAGAAATAGTTGAGCGAAAATGCTTCTGCACGCACGAATGCTTTTTATCGCTGAGTATCCTTCTGTCGCCGAAATATATAATGAAGTTATGCAAAGAAAGATTAACCCTATGATAAAACAGGAGACAACAAAGCTAAATGTCCTTTTCATTACACCGAGTTTTATTTATCCACCCATTGGCGGTGATAAAATTAAGCCTTATAAACTAATTGAATATTTAGCATCTAAGCATAATTTAACTTTTCTTTGCGTGGATACAGAAAAAGATATTTCAGAGAAGCGATTCACAGCTTTGCAATCCTTGGGAATAAAAGTGTATGTTCATTATGCTAATTTCTACTTATCAGCTATTAAAGCACTTATTCGTACACCATTTGCCGGACCGATAGAATCAGAATTTTACAATTCTAAAACTCTGACAGAAAAAGTCAAGAGTACAGTCAATGATGAAAAAATTGATTTGATTATTAATTATTTTGAGCGAACTACTGAAGCCGTGAAACATCTGAAAATCCCAAAGATATTATTGGCAGAGGATTCGCGTACCCTTTATCAAGAGCGTACCGCCAAAACATCAAAGTCCTTATTGCAGAAAATTAAACGAAAATGGGAATTGATGAAAATTAGGAAATATGAAACAGAATTGTATGATTATTTCGATGTCGTTACTTTCGTATCGGATACTGATATTAATTATGCCAAAACGTTAAACAATTCAGCTAATTATGTAACAGTAAGTAATGGTGTGGATTTAGATAAATTCAAATCTACTCAAGGATTTGAATTTCGAAAAGATATATATTTTATAGGTAAATTGGACGTATGGGTTAATCAAATTATGATTGAGCGATTGATTAAAGAAATATTTCCGTCAATAAAAAGCCAATTGCCCGAAGTAAAACTATTTATTGTTGGATTTAACGCAAACAAAGAACTACTGAAAAATTTGCCAAAGGATGTTTTTATAATTGATTCGCCAGAATTGGTAATTCCATATTATGAGAAAGCAAGATTATTCATTCATCCGCAATTCGAAGGCTCAGGCATTCAGAATAAATTGCTCGAAGCATTAGCTATGAGTTGCCCAGTAGTAACTACTCTAATTGGTTCGCAAGGTATAAATATTGAAGATGGCAAATCAGGTTTAATTTCTAATAATAACCAACAAATTATAAGCGATTCAATTGAAATACTAACAAACGACCAAGTGTCCGAAACGATTTCAATAAATGGAAGGAAATTAGTAGAGCAAAATTATTCTTGGGATAAGGTATTCGCTCAAATTGATTCAGCCATTAGCTTCGCAATGAAATCAAAGTAAGACCTAATTGATTCTATTCTCTTTGTATTGCTTCATCTTATATCAAGTTGCACCGTGAAATTGTCCGAACCATTGATTATGCAGATTTATTTGATTAGGATGATTAAGAGAAGACAATATTTCTTACAAATCATCATCAATCACACAAATCAGCGGTTCAGACAATCTTTAATCACAATAAATTTAAGACTTTCCAAGTATGGTAAACTTGGAAAGTCTATAAATAAATTGTCGGAATGTTAGTCAATTATCAGAAAAAAACATAATAAATTACATTTTCACGACACTACACTGGCGAATGATGTCTCCGGATTTGGAAATAGACACTAGATAAATTCCTTGAGGCAAATTGCCTAAATTTTGAATTTCAGTATCGCTAGCGGTAATCGTTTGAGTAAAGACTTGTTCGCCCAATTGATTGTAAATTCTAACTACACTATTTGCCAAATCAATATCTTTTACGTTCAAAGCATTGGTAAATGGATTAGGATATAGATTTATTGATTTGTTAGGCTTATCATTTACTCCGCCGATGCCAAGCATCCATTTCATAGCTTTATGAAGATTTAGCTTTCCATTGCCCCACTTGGCATTAGGTATAGTGCCGGTCGCATCATCTATAGTCGCATTTTTCTTTAGCAAGTCGATTACTTTTTCTGGTGTCAGTTTAGGATTCGCCGATAATAATAATGCTACAGCCCCTGAAGTAGCTGGAGAACTCATCGAAGTACCGGAGAATATCGCATAAGAATATGGCTTGGAATTATGAGTTACTCTCGAAATCACTATACCGGAGCTTGCTCCGCCAATAATATAAGCAGCATCATAGCTATTGACAGCGGACACTAATCCCATTCCCGGCGATGTTATGTCTGGTTTTACTCGCCCATCGGCAGTCGGCCCCCAACTTGAAAATGGTGCTAAATTCCCAACCAAGCCGCCAAGTGAATTTGTATTTCCGGCATAGTTTGTGAAAGAATCTTTTGAGGTCATAGCTCCTACGGCAATTGCTCTTTTAGTAGAAGCGAAGTCGGAAATAGTAGTCGTAGTATTGCCCTCGATTGAGATAGAATCTTTCGTAACCGCACTGAATGGTCTTTCGATACCATAATAATTAATTAGATACCAATTCCAAGCATTTACAGTACCCTCGGTTGCTTTTACTGACATTCTGAGCCTAAATTGATTATTGCCCTCTAAATTTGCAAATGCGTGAGGTTTATGATTGTAAGCACTAATTCCTGTATAAACATTGATATTGCACGAATCAGTACCATCTTTGAATATATAATTTATAGTTGAATCTTTAGTCGCATTCAGGAATCCGGTAGCATATTTTGATTTAAGCGTTGCCAAATTTACAATTTCTAAATTAAAATCAAATGATTTACCTTCGTCGCCCCATGCGTCTAACCAAATACCATTTTGCGGCAAATCTTTATTGTAATCATTAGCTACATAGCTCACTAGCATTGTGTCGGTAGCAGTGAAATTTTTATTTATATGCAATTTTACTTGTCCGTCATTGCCTGCGGAGCATACGAATATTTTTCCTTCGCCGACTAAGCTGTCTAAGGCTTGAGAGAATAGGGAAGTGCCATCGTGCGGACCCATTTGACCGCCCCAACTTAAATTCACTACGGCTGGTTTGCCGACTGAAGCAGCGTATTTAAAGATATAATTCACACCGTCAATTATATCGCTACCGCTTGTGTTTTTCCATTGTTCCTGAGCGGGAGGCTTGAGAGCTACTATGACTAATTCAGACTTAGTCGCAATACCTTGATATTTTTCAGCACCAACGACTGAACGTCCTACTGCTATACCGGCTACGTGCGAACCGTGAGAAAAGTTTTCAATATCTTTTGCGGCGTTCAGAATATTATCCGAACCGATTAATTCTTGACCATAAGCAAATTCAGTAGGTGAAGTTCCGGTTTTGCCTTGATCCCACACTCTGGAAATTATAATATCTTTTTTATCTGAATCATAAAATGCCGGATGAGTATAGTCGAATCCTGCATCAATCACGCCTACTACAACCGCTTCGCCTTTATAAGACTGTGGCAAGTCGATACCGTCGATCACTTCTTGTATATGTGCTACAGAACGAGCACTATCCATAGTAGGAGAAGCAAAGCCGCCCACTTCGATATATTCTATGCCTCTCATTTGAGTAAGCTCTACGTATTTATTCATAGGGATTTGTGCGGTAGCTATTCCATTGCTGATAGTTGGGAAAATTATTCCCATAGATTTAGCTGATTGAAGATCGAACTGCGAATTAATCTTTAATAATGCCGACACTTTAGTTCCATTACTGAGCAGACCGTCTTGCTTAGTTGGCGAGTTTTGAAGTTGTGTGCATAGCTTTTGAGCAAACGGAGACTGAGTGATAGCAGATTCCGCTATATTCTGCGAAAAAGCCAAAGCCGCTAAAGCGAGTAATAATTTTTTCATAGCATTCCTTGTTATTATTTTAATATTATTTATAAACACTAAACTAATAATTATTTTGCTAAGAAAAAAATAATTGATGCTCGATTGTTAAGTTTGAAATAATATTTTCAGCATTGAGAGCATAATCCAATATTTGAGAAGTTTGCTTGAGCATTATCTCGTCAATATCTTGTTTAGTAATTAGCTGGAAATTGTTGTTGTTGAAGGCGAATTGATCATCAAAAGTAATTAATAATTTCAAGGATTTGAATACTTCAATATTCGGAATTTCTCCAGCCGAGTGAATTATAACATCATAATCTGAGCAAGATAATTCCCGATTAGTGTATGGCTCTAATGCTGAATTAACTCGCAAATTATCGTTTGTAATGATAGAAATATTTCTGAATAATTTCTCGTGCATTTTAATTGCGAGCGTTTGGGTGTGATTATTCAGACCTAAAAATAGAATATTCGGGTTTTTACAATCCTGATTGATGAATTCTAATAATAGTCCAGCAATTGATTTTTGTTCGGAATCTAAACCGGATTGCTTACGGATTAGATTAGATTGGCGGACTATATAATTTGTCAAACGATGTAAAAATTTGCTTTTATTGATTTTAATTGAATCGGAAAGTGATTTACGCAATTGAGAAGCGATGTGCTTTTCGCCAATATTTTCAGAATCCAATCCGCAGCCTACACGCAATAAATGCCGAATTGCATCTTCACCGACATAATGATTGAATTTCATTAATTGATTCACTATGTCGATATATTCAGTATGGTCTAAATGGCGGGCAATCTCCGTGCATACAGTTAATTTGTTAATGGAACACGCAATGCAGTGAAACTCTAAACGATTACTAGTGTAGAGTACTGAGAACGCATCGAATAAGGAGTAAGTAATAATTTTGCGAAGGAAGTCAGAATTATCGGAGCGAGATATACCGAATCGTTGTCTCTGCTCCGAATTCATTTCTCTGTGCGTAATGCTTAATATTTGGAATCTATTCAGCATTTAGACGTTTATGGGTCTATTCAAAATACTTTGGATTTTATCAGTTTTGGATTTCATCCGTGAGCTGTCAGTCTTACGATAATCAAAAGTAGCAGTACAATATATTCTGTCGCAATTGGATTCTAGCACCGTATAGCAAGCAGTAATCGTAGCCATCACTTGTTCCCAAGTGCCTTCGATAATTGTACCCATCGGAGTTAATTGATAGGTGATTCCGCTTGTGTCGATGCAGTCAATTACTTGAGCGACATATTGGCTTACGCTTGTGCCTTTATCGGTCGGGAAAATAGCAAATTCAGCAAGTACCATTATTTATTCTTTCTACTGATTGATTCAAAATTAATAATATATTTATATATCGCCTAATTCAATAATCGTCTGAAATACTGCATCCGAAATTGGCATTACTGACAATCGAGACTGCTTAATCAATGGTAAGTTCGACAAAGCGTCAATTGATTTGATTTTGTCTAATGATACCGGATTCGCAAACTTATGGATAGGTTTTATTCTAACAGCTACCCATTGGGCTTCAATATCAGTTGGATCTGGGAACTGTTCGCCTGTTATTTCGGTTATACCTACTACGGCTTTATCCGTTACCGAATGGTACAACAACGCCTTATCTCCGAGCAACATAGAGCGAAGATAATTTCTAGCCTGATAATTCCGTACTCCGTCCCAGTTCGTCTCTCCATCTCGCACTAAATCATCGTATGAATAAGTATCCGCATCTGTTTTAAGCAACCAATAATTCATTTTATTGATTTGCTTTCAGAGCTTCTAAAATCACAGTTTCGATTGGAGTATTCGCAGGTCTGGTTCTTAAAGTATCGGCGATAGAATACACAGGTAAGCCGCCAACAACTAAAAATATTTCCGGTAATTTGTTAATATTAAAATTATCTTTAAACGGATTCTCGGCTGTTTCGTTCTTCATAATAATATATTTGCTATTAGAATCCATACTTAAGCCTATATCTTGCAAAACTTTAACTCCATAAGGGAAAACGTTCTGCAAAGAATCGCAACTGCATGCAGGAGCTGCGAAGAAATAAAAATTATGCTTGGCTTTGAGCATAGATTTTATATCAGCAATTGTAGTTAAATTTGGTTTGTACAGATTTACTTTTAATTCGAACCAAGTAAATCCCGGAGTTGATTCAATTCCAGCTCGAGTTGTTACTTGTGTGGTGAAGTCGGTCTTATCGCTACAGCTAATCAGCATTGAGACTGCGAATAAAGCCAGTGCAAATATATATTTTTTCATTGATATTCCTACAATTATAAAGAAACAAAAATACAAATAAATTATCGAATGATAAAGGGAAAAAAAGAAAATATTAATAGGCAGATATTTTTACTTCTTTCAAAAATATAAACTGAGTCGATATTAATTAAAAATCAAACTATCCAATACTTGATTATTTATCAATCGGATAGTCTGATTTATTACATACTTTTATATTGCGTTCGCCGAATAAATGAGTCTTTTATTTTCAATAGTCTTCTCCAATTTCTTCGAGTTCTATTCTTTTAATCTCAATTTTTTGCAGCTTTTCAGCGACAGCTGTAGCTAAATTTACTTTGCGTGCATTAGCATAATTCATCAAAGCAATCAGCACGTCTGCCGCTTCATCAGCAAATCTCTCCGCAGGGATAAATTTGCCTTTCCACTGCTTTTTTTCGATATTAGCTAATTCACCTGCTTCTCCATTGAGTTCCAAGCAGAAGAACTCAGGACTTTTCGCAGTAAATTTTGCATTCTGATATTTATCGAATTCGTTTTGAATGTCGGCTAAGCCGATTAAAACCGAATTAATAATATCACTGAAGCCACTATAATTCTTGGTCGTCATCTACAGGTAAATCTCTCATTCTGTAACCTACGCCGCGAATACTTTGCACTAATGGTTTCGAACCGTCTTCTCTTTCGATTTTTGAACGTAATCTTTTTACGTAAACATCGATGATATTTGATTCTGGATCGAAATTATGTTTCCATACGTGCTGAGTAATTGTCGAACGACTTAGAATTCTGTTTTTGTTTCTAATTAAATACTCTAATAAAGCATACTCTTTTGTAGTTAATTCGATTTCCTTGCCGAATCTGAAAGCTAAATGCGATACAGTATCGAGCATTAAATCGCCACAACGAAGTTTTGTAGTTTTTTCTGGAGTCGAGCGACGCAAAATAGAGCGAAGGCGAGCGGCTAATTCTTCGAAGCTGAATGGCTTCGGCAAATAATCGTCTGCACCGAGATCTAATCCGTGTACTCTGTCCTCAGTAGTACCGCGAGCAGTAAGCATCAATATTGGAGTAGAAACTCCGACATCACGTAATTCTTTTAACATTGTAAAGCCGTCTTTGCCCGGAAGCATTACGTCTAATAAAATGGCATCGAATTGATTATTCATCGCCATTTCTAATCCGGTAATGCCATCGGAAGCAGTCTCAACGATATATCGCTCTTCTTCGAGACCGTGTCTGATAAAACTGGCTACCTTTCTTTCATCTTCTACAACTAAAATTCTCATAAAAATTCCCTTAAAATATATTGTAGTTTATTTAAAAAAAATAAATTATTTCTTGATATAGACCGGATACACTTGTTTCGCTCCGGTTGATAATTCTAAAACTAAATAATACAAACCATTTTCGCAAGCTGTGCCGTCGTGGCGGATGCCGTCCCAATGGTCGCAATACGCTACGCCAGGCATTCTAGTAATCGAACGAACTGGCTCGGCTACTAATCTGTCTGCCGCATCAATTATTTTAATATTTACATCGCACTCTACCGGTACATTGTATGTAACTTCTAATCTATCGGTTAACGGATTAAACGGATTCGGAGCTATTACGTTAATGTAAGTAGGCATAAAGTCTTGCAATAATGTGTCGGTGCGAATGCAAGCATTATCGCAACAAAAACGAACTATTATCGCTTCAGGCAGATTTAGAGGCACATTCCAAGAAAATTTCTCAGCAGTAGTAGCTACGCTGCCAATTTCTTTGTATGTTAATCCTTTATCTATCGAAATATAAATATTTACATTCGCCGAAGGAGTCGCTAACTTAGTAGCATCCCAAGTAAATACTCGAGTCGGGCAACCAGTCGGGCAAGGCACTATTTCCACAGGGAAATATGCCGGATGAATCGGTATTGGTAGTGTAAATGAAGTGTCGGACAAATCTGCTCTAAACGAAATCCCACGAGCATATAAATATTTATTTCCGTCTATTGTGTCGCATTTGAAAAAGTCAGGGCAAGGCAATTCGACCACTACTCGGAAACTGCCATCAGACTCTACCGCCGAAGTTAAATTACGAACCCAAGTAGAATCATTGTAACTGAATTCTAAAGCTACCGAATCCACACATCGGGTTCTTCCGGTAACTGTAATTAATTTGCCCGGATAGAAATCAAAATCAGCCGGAGGATTAATCGAAATCCAAGGCTCATTGAATTGTATATCGACCGAACGGTCAATTACTCTTTCCGGTGCATTCGGAGAGCGAACAATAAAATATCCACTCGTACCGATAACGTCTTTACCAACTACATAATTAAACGCCGAGGTATCTACGATGTTATTGTACTCAGAATGAATTGGCAATAATGTATCAATTTTAACTCCGTTTCTAAATCCTTGATACAAAATATCAATTGAAGTAGGACTTTTGATTACATTTACCCATTTGATTTCTACTGTATCGCCGGCACAATATTCAGTATATTGCGAAGGCTCTAATACCTTTAAAGTATTAAATATTTCGCTACCAATCACGTAAGTGCTGTCGTGCGTAGTAACAATTATATCGTTTAGCCCGTCGCCCTCTAAATCAGCAATAGCCACATTAGAAATTGTTTGATTTTTAAATTCAAACGACATTAGTGTGTCTAATGGATTCCCAATTTTGAATTCGAATGTATTATAGTCTCTTAATTGCACGACTCTAAGTATAGAACCGTCAACTAAAAATATTTCGTCTTTATTATTGCTTGCTCCGTCTATATCATTGACGGCTGCTACCCAACCATTAATTCGCTGACTGCAAATGGTGTCGAATGGGAATAGTTCAGCTCCCGGAGGTGTAGGCTTTTCAACCGGTGTACCGCTGTAATATCTTAAAACAAATAATTTGCTTGATGGTACTACGAAATCACGAGTCGATTGGGTTACGATTATTTCTTGTCCGGGATTATTAGGATAATAATTGCCCCAAGTATTGCTCGGATCGCCATCAATATCTCCAACAGCTACTGACCATTGGTGGTTATCACCGCCAGTAAATGGAGGATTGGTGGAAGAGAACGCATCAGTAACCGGATCTCCCTTTATATCAAACAAATGCAATTTAGCTTTTCCAATTGAACTATCACGTCCACGATATTCCTCAGCCACTAACACAAAGATACTATCGCCATTGTTTCTATCTTTAATATGAACATAATATGGGCGTATTTGTGGGCGTGTACCATTAACGATATTCGATAGTGGGGTAAATATGTCTCCATTTACTAACATATCGCTTATGTCTAATGATACTAAATATGGCTCATTCGCTTTGGTGGTGGAGGATAAATTCGGACTTTCTATTACAACATTATCACCTAATGATGGAGTCGGATAGTACGGCATAGCCATTAATACTCTTCCGTCAGCTATCTGAGTGATAGATGGAGAAGCGAAATTCACTTCTCCGGCGAGAAGCACTCGGTTCTCAAATACATCTTTTGAATCCGGCAATGGATAATTAGGCTCCATTGTGCCGGGACGGAATTGAGCCATACCTCTAAAATAAGGCATAGTATTGAAACTATTCGGATCAATTGTCGGAGCAGAAGTATTTACCGTCGAATATATAAAGAATTCATCATTAGCTTTTTTTCCGTAAATTGGCTTTAATGCAGCATAGTTATTTGGCGAGAATTTTCGCATATCTAACGCCAAACGACGAAGCAACATTACTGTGTCTGCTTTAGAATCGAATCCGGCAATATAGGCAAACGACAAGCTATCTATTTGATTTTGCATTTCAACAGTTTCTATGCCCATCACTACCGGAGCAGTAAAAGTACCGCTCAAGTCATATTTATTAGTATCAATTAAAGCAGATACTTCTTTCAGATACGGTAAATAATCAGTCATTTTGTGAGTCTTGCCAGTGGCATCGACTACTACAATTCTGCCGCCCTGTACAGCTACCAATTCATTTGGAGCGTAACTGAAACCGGGAAATATCTTTGCATTGTTAATTACATTGCCAATTAATGGCTTAATATCGCCCGATATGGCTGATGTGGACCACTTGATTTTGAAAGAGTCTGCTATTTGAGACTGAGATTTATACTTCACATAGCGTGTACCCTCTGAGTTACCGTCAGGATACATCCAATTTGCAGTATTAGCAGGCTGTGCTGACGAGTTGATACTCGCTACGCATATTAAAGCTGCTCCCAATATGTAAGTAATTGCTTTCATCGATACAGACATTTCTTTACAATAAATTACTAATCCACATTCACTTATGTGCTTCATATTTCTTTCACACTTTATTTGTTGACAAAATAAGAAATATTAATATAATATGCAAGTTGAATTTTATTAGAAACAATAAAAATATTAATTATTTCCATGAATCATACAACTTACTTTCATTTCCTATCAAATTATGCACCAAAATAGTACGAAAGTTCGATTTTTCTTCTCGGCATAGATAAATTGTTTATTACTAATTAATTCTCAAATGGAAACATTATATCCCTCATACCGGAATTAAACAATCGAACAAACACAGCTTGATAGATATGCTTTTCCGTCCTTACTCCGATTTTGAGTATATTGTGATATATGTTTTGTTTACTATCCCTGACTAAGTATTGTATTTCCTATTATAATTAAACTCGTTTCGCTAATATAACGATAGAATAAAACCATATTGCTATGATTAAATTCTATATAAATCAAGAATTATATTATTCGGCAGTTTCTAATGCAACTACTCCGGGCAATTCTTTACCTTCTAAAAACTCTAAGGAAGCTCCGCCACCGGTAGAAATATAAGTAACCTGTTTGTCGAATCCTAATTTTTTAATAGCTGAAGCCGAATCTCCGCCTCCAATTACGCTTGTAGCTCCTTTTTGAGTAGCGGCTACTACAGCTTTGGCGATTTCGAAGGTTCCTTCTGCGAAATTTGCAAATTCAAAAACTCCCATTGGTCCATTCCATACTATTGTTTTGGAATTTACAATATATGTATCGAATTCTTTAATTGTGTTCGGACCTATGTCTAATCCTAAATACCCTACAGGTATCTCAGAAATATTTACAGTTTTTTTGTCGCTAGTGTCTTCGAATTTTTCAGCGATTACGACATCG
>CAZIIZ010000034.1:0-11732 GCA_964539225.1 uncultured Hyphomicrobiales bacterium
TGGCTAACCTATTTTGATAAATTCTGTAAAACCGCAAATTTAATTTGGAAATAATAAATAAAACAAGTAATTTTGTAGTGTACTGTAAATATGGGTCTTGCTATATATTTATAATGTACCACAACTATATCAAATTACAATATTATTCATATTTATTATAATTATTATGAAGGCAAAATTTAGAACAATATTGATTTTCAATTTATTATTACTATTGAAGATTAATGCACAATCTGAAACAGTACCCAGTCAACCTGTAAAAGGTAATATAATTAATTCTACCAACCAATCTCCGGTTTCATTCGCTACAATCAGGATAATGGGAACAAATAAAGGTGCAATCTCTAGTAAAAACGGAGATTATAAAATTAAGGACGTTCCCATCGGTAGATACAATCTTCAAGCTACATTTGTTGGATTTGAATCGCAAACTATCTCCATCGTAGTTTCATCGGGAAAGGAAGTCGTTGTTAATTTTGAGCTTAAAGAAAAGGTAATCAAGACGCAAGACGTTAACGTATCAGCCACAAAAGAATCTTCGTTAGCAATTAATGAATCGGCTATTACCAGTTCTACTCAGTTTACTTTAGATGACGTTAGTCGTTTTGCAGGCTCATTAAATGATCCGGCACGTATGGCACAAAACTTTGCTGGGGTAATTGGAGCGAATGACCAGCGTAATGATATTATCATACGTGGTGGCTCGCCTACAGAATTACTTTGGAGGCTTGATAATCTGGATATACCTAATCCAAATCATTTCGCAACTGAAGGCTCTTCCGGTGGTCCTATTTGTGCCCTTAATACTACATTATTAGCCAATTCTGATTTTTTAACTGGTGCATTCCCGGCTGAATACGGCGATAAATTAAGCGGTGTATTTGATTTAAAAACGAGGAAAGGTAATCGTGATAAATTCGAATATTTGGGACAAATCGGTTTTAACGGCTTTGAACTTGGTGCTGAAGGTCCGATAAAATTTGCTGATGGGTCATTTATAATTAATTACAGATATTCTTTTCTCAGTCTGCTTGAGTTGATGGGCATATCGTTTGGCTTTTCGGGGATTCCCAAATATCAAGATGTTTCAATTAAGGGTGATTTCGACCTTAACGAGAACAATAAACTTTCGATAACTGGTCTTTGGGGAAAAAGTGCAATTGATAATAATGAAAGCGAAGATGATGAGGTAATTACAGGCGATTTTGATACGAAAGTTCGTACGGATTTATTAGCTATTGCAGTTAACCTTCAATCAATATTTAGCAATAAATTATATGGGAATCTAACGCTTGGAATTTGCTCTAGTGCATTTCAATCAGACGAAGATTCTTTAACGACAGATGATATACATACTGTAATTTCCAAGGATAAATGGTTTTCGGGGAATTCAATTGAATCTTTTTTAGATGCGAAATATACACTTTTTTACACTCCTAAAGTATCGCACACGTTTCTATTTGGCTTTACATCGCGTTATAAATTTTATAATTTAAAACAAGAACGATTTACAGTAGAAGACGACGAGACTGATTTGTATAAATTAAGTGCTGATGGCGATGCTATGCAATACTTAGGTTTTATTAATTGGAACTGGCGTATTAACGAAGATATTACAGCAGTATTAGGAATTCATGGGCAATATCTTACTCTTTCTGATAAATCATCAATTGAGCCGAGAGCTTCATTATCTTGGAGATTCATGCCCAATCAGCGTTTAAATCTTGGTTTCGGAGTCCATAGCCAATCGTTACCGCTCGGCACCTATTACCAAGACAACCAAAATAAAAACTTGGATTTTATGCAGGCTATTCACTACGTAACCGGATATACGCTTAATTTTGATTCAGATGCTTATCTTAAAGTAGAGGCTTATTATAAAGATATTTCTAAAGCTCCGATTGAGAGTTCAGCATCAGCATATTCCTATCTGAATGCCGGTGCTAATTTCGGCAATGCTTTCGGCGAAGATTCATTAGTAAGTTTAGGATTAGGAAGAACTTACGGAGCGGAATTTTCATTTGTTAAGAATTTTACCGATGGGTATTATATTACTACGACTTTCTCATTAGTGAGACAAAAGTATAAGGCTTCAGACGCTGTTTGGAGATGGGGAGCTTTCGACAACATATTTATTCTTAATCTTTTAGCTGGTTATGAATGGAAAGTAAAAAATAATTTTACCATTGAATATGCCGGCAAATATACTCTCGCAGGTGGAACTCCATATACACCTATAGACGAAATTAAATCAGCCCTTAACAATGATACATATCGTGATAATAATAATGCGTTTGGAGTTCGCAAACCACTATATTCCAGACTGGATATTAAAGTTGATTTCAGATGGAACAATGAAGGTTGGGCTTTAATTGGCTTTGTTTCAATACAAAATATCTTAAACCAGAAGAATGTATTGAAATATTCTTGGGATAAATCTACTAAAAGCGTAGAACAAAAAAATCAACTTGGATTTTTCCCGATGGCTGGGTTCAAAATTGAATTCTAAATTAATAAAGCATTTTAATAACAATTTTCGCCATAAAAAATCATATACATTTTTTGAATATATTTCTTTATTTTTACATTCAAAAGTATTATTAATAGGTTAATGCAATGGTCAAGCTTAAAGATATTCCGCTAAGAGAAAGAAAAGCAGCTAAAACTAAGTTGGATTTACTGAATGCAATGCTTGACAAAACAAAGCTATGCAAACTCCAAGATATATCAATTAAAGAATTATGCTGCATCGCTAATATTTCTGAAGGTACGTTTTTTAACTATTTCTCAAAGAAAGAAAATCTTTTGATATTTTTTATTAAGCTGTGGAGTTTACAAACGTCATATTTAGCAAATAAAGAATGGGGCGAAACAAGCGGATTAAAAAAAATCGAGTACATTTTTAAAATCACCGGAGAAGTGAAAACAATTGGACATAAGCGAATTATAGGAGAGATAATTGCGAAATTTGCTTTAGATGATATTGGCGAACAATTGATAATAGACGATTTAACAAATGCCGAAAAGATTATGGCTTTCCCTAATTATGAGGGTATTGAAAATGTAAAATATTATCACTTATTTGATATATTTAGAACCAATGTGGAGCTTTCAATAAAACTTGGAGAATTGCCGTCAACTACTGATGTGATGGATGCGATAACCTCAATTGCCATTATTTTCTATGGAACTCCACTAATATTGGGACTCGACAGAATGGACGCTCTTGGGGAAGTATATATATATCATCTGCAAAATCTATGGAAACGTTTAAAAAAATAATTATACATCACCCTATTCTTTCGCAGAATATTTGTCTAAAGAAAACATTCTAAAAAATGAATAATTTAGTACCATAATGTATCTGAAATCAGAAATATGCTATCCGATATTCCGATGAACTTGCAATAATTTCCATCTACAAGTTTATCGGAATATAACCAGACAACAATATGATAGCAAAATTCTTAGAATAAATTCAAATATTTAAACGTAACTTGCAGATTGTGATTATAATAGTCTTTTTCCAAATATACCGGCATAGGATTATAATTATAATTAACTTTAGCATAAATATATTCAATAGCAATATTTTTATTTAGCCATTTTATCATTTCGTTATCAGTAAAGTTATTTAATAATTTCAAAATACCGTTAGACGAAACAGCAATTCCGTAGCTATTATCTACCATAAATTCCTTATTTCCAAAGAAACCATACATATACGAAATAGATTCAAAAGCTGATATTTTAAATCCTGCAGTTGATTCATTCTCATCTAAAGTCAGTAGTGCTTTTATAAACTTAGTTTTATCAAAGAATTCATTTTGAGAGTTAGTATTAAATATTTCTCCATACCATTCAATGCCTAATAGTTTAATCATTTCATCTTTTAGGGCATAGTTCATAGCCGTATTAATAGAATAACCCAAATGCGAGTAACTTGAATATTCAATGCCCTTAAAGTCATATTTCGGAGCGATATTCGTTTTAGATATTCCGGCGTTTACAGATAGATCCCAGCTTAGTTTATCACTGATTTTAAATTTATCGAATACTTGGCAAGAACCAAATATACCTAAGTCAATTGCCCACATTCCGTCGCTTGTAGTCGATGGATTATTTTCATCTCCTTCATATACATATTTAAGATTTGTACCGATTCCCACTTTAAACTTAGTACCATAGCTGGCAGAAAGATTTATCCCACTATTATAATTTTTATTTAGCCTGTTAGAAAGCTTCTTTAAATTGTCCCAGTCATATTCGAATCCCTGATTAGTATTTTGATGAAATATTCCTGCTCCAAATTTCCAATTATCATATCTTTTATTAATTGCTAACCCGAAATTCTTAGTGTATGTATTCTCTTGATATGGGGCTTGAGTGTAACCATATTTGAAGGATACGATATTATCTGTGTTTGTAATTGAACTTAAAGCCGGATTGATAAAAAAGGAATATGTATCATCGGAAACACGCGAAACTCCGGTATATCCGATTCCTAAAATATTTCCGGATTGTGCATTATCAAAAGTACTAAAATCAGATGAAAGCAGTTTAGCACTTATCAAGAAAAAAGCTATAGTGGTCATAAATTTCATAATATTCTCCAATATTGATTCTTTTAAAAATTTCTATTCATATTCTAAACTTTACAAATATAAAACAAAAGTTATTACAAAAAAACTATATTCTGTAATTAGTTTAACCGTAAAGAGTTGTATCAATATTTCGTAGGATTAGAAGTGGGCATTAAGCCCAGAATCAAACCTGTAGTAATTATACAATATTCGCAATCGTAAAACTTTGGATAATTATAATATATTTTTGTGAGATTTATTAGCAGAGAATCTATTAAGGCAAAACTTCAAAATCTAACCATTATACTCATCTCGTAGATACCTACGAATAGTGTCATTCCGGTTTTGCGAATTTTCGAGCAAATACCGGAATCTATTATCTTAGAGTTTTTAGTATAGTCGGTAGTTCGCTTGTATTATCAAGTATTTAGATTAGCTACGCTGAATCAGAAGACTGATTTCCTGCATCCACTCGAAGACTCGTTACGCAGGAATGACAACCTAGAAAGATGTGTATAATGGTTAGTATAATGGATTCTATAGAATATTGCAATTTCACCAGTAGAAAACAATTCCTACTGATGAAATGCACAATTATTATTTGTAATTACTTAGTTTTATATTTATTGATAATTGAATCAATAGTACCGGCTGTTTTGTATTTTGCTAAAAGTCCATTAATTTGGCTCATATAGGCAGCGAGCGGAGATTTCTTAGAAATAGTAATATAGAAATCTTGAGAACTTACTATAGTCGGAATTATTTCAATTTGGGTAGTCATATTTTTTTTATTTAACGCTATCTCGCCTGAATATTTAGCATAAACGAAGTAATCAGCTTGGTCTGCGATTAACTTAGAGAATGCTTCGTCAATTGTATTTACTACCTGAACATTTAAACTATCTTTTAGATATTTATCAAATTCCTGACCATAGCTATCACCAATAGTAACTACGCCTTTTTTGCTAATCAGCTCGCTCCAGTTTGCAAACGGGAAGCTTTTACCTTTTTTTACAAATATAGACACAGGATCGGCAGCATAAGCTATTGAATAATTCATATATGCTTCGCGTTCACTTGTTTTATATGCAGCGACTATTAAGTCCAGCGAACCGTCTTTAGCTTTAGATTGAACAGTATCCCATGCTCCTACATATTTAAAATTAATATTCAATCCCAATTCTTTTAATACTTTTCCGACAATTTCCGGTCCTGCACCTTGAATTGAATCTGCTTGTCTGTACATAAATGGAGCCCAATCAGAATGCCCTGAGCCAACATACACTTTCGGCTCTTCAACTTTATTATCAGTACTGCTATCGCAAGCAGAAACAAACAAAACCAATGCAAATAATGCGATAATTTTTTTTAACATAATTCTATACCTTTCATGATTTTATAAAATAGGACACTAATATTCACTTATTCAATCTCCAAGCAAAGATAAGGAATATTAATTGAATAGCCAAGATAAATCAATATGGAGAAATCGGGTTCAGGTTTGATATGCAATATAAGTCAAAATTTCTATATACTCAAATTATCGGATATTTGAAGAATTGAAATTACAACAATAAATCTTCAATAGATTCAATTATTTTTTCTATCGGTTCAAAATATGGGGTTACTTTATCTTCGTCGAAATCGAATAAGTCATCGTAATCGCCTTTTTGTCTCCATGTAAAAAGTTGTGAATATGTTTTTCCATATTCTTTGGGCAAAACATTTGTTTTAATAAAGTGTTCTGAAAAGGATAATTTAGTGCCATTATGGGTAGTAGTTTTAATATCATTTTGGATAAGCAATGCCGTAACTGCATAATATGCAGCATAGTATAATCTATTAATTGTAGAATTCCATTTTCCGTTGCTACTTAGAATCTTAGCATCATCAAAAGTATCCCAAGCTCGAGATAATCTATATTTCACAAGATCTTGCTTAGTTCCTGTCATTTTATTCTAATTCCATCTTGTTGGATATTTTCAAACAGTTGAGTAGAAGCATACTTATTTTTCCATTCATTTTTAGAATAGACAATTGGAGAAATCACATTGTTAGTTTCTAATTCTAATTCATACATATCGTCCATCAAAGCAGTTTCTAAGTCAAAAGGAACTGTACTTTGGTCTAATAAAAACAATAAATCCCAGTCGGAAATATTATTATTATCGCCTCTCGCTCTTGAACCAAACAAAATCACTTCAGAATTGGGATATTTGCTATCCGCTATTCCTACTATTCTGGCAATTATTTCTTCTTGTCTGCTCATTCCAATCTTTCTATACATTTCAATAGCTATATTGTTTAACGGAATACCACAAGATTTCGTGTTTAATGAAGCATACTTTATATAAAAACCTCCTCCATCTGCACTATTATTTGGCTGATGGAGGAGGCTTAATTAAATCATCATAATTAAATAAATAATTATAAGCCCGGAGCAATCATTTTCTCTGGACGAACGAATTCATCAAATTGTTCTGCTGTTAAGATGCCTAATTCCAAAGCTGATTGCTTAAGAGATAAGCCTTTTTTGTGAGCATTTTTAGCAATTTTAGCTGCACTATCGTAACCGATATGTGGATTCAAAGCAGTAACGGACATCAAAGTATTATCCAAGAAGAATTGGATTTTTTCTCTGATTGGTTCGATGCCAGATGCACAATGTTCTTCGAACATAATGCAAGTATCTGCAAGCAAACGAACGCTCTGCAAGAAGTTGTAAATCATTACCGGTTTGTAAACGTTCAACTCAAAGTTTCCGCTGGCTCCGGCGAAGTTAATAGCGGCATCATTGCCCATAACTTGTACGCAAACCATAGTCATAGCTTCAGATTGTGTTGGATTTACTTTGCCCGGCATAATCGAAGAACCTGGCTCATTCTCAGGGATAGTTAATTCGCCTAAACCGCAGCGTGGACCAGAAGCTAACCAACGAACATCGTTCGCTATTTTCATTAAGCTGGCGGCTAATGTTTTTAAAGCACCGTGAGCAAATACTAAAGCATCGTGAGCTGCAAGAGCTTCGAATTTATTTGGAGCAGTTTCGAACGGAAGTCCGGTGAATTCAGCGATTTTTTCAGCAGATTTAGCTGCGAAATCAGGATGCGAATTCAAACCTGTTCCTACTGCTGTACCGCCCAAAGCTAATTGATATAAGCCCGGCAATACATAGCTGATTCTCTCTAAAGCACCGTCCAATTGGTGAACATAAGCAGAGAATTCTTGACCCAAAGTCAATGGCACTGCATCCATCAAGTGAGTACGTCCAACTTTGATAATGTCTTGGAATGCTTCTACTTTTTCGTTCAAAGTGTTGCGAAGAGTTATTATTGCAGGAATCAAGCGGTTGTTTACTTCTTCTGCTGCTGCGATGTGCATAGCAGTTGGGAATGTATCGTTAGAGCTTTGAGATTTATTTACGTCGTCGTTCGGGTGAATTGGATTTTTGCTACCCAACACTCCGCCTGCGATTTCGATAGCACGATTAGAGATTACTTCGTTAGAGTTCATGTTACTCTGAGTGCCGCTACCTGTTTGCCAGATAGAAAGCGGGAAGTGTTCGTCTAATTTGCCTTCGATTACTTCGTCGGCAGCTTGCATGATTAAAGCAGCTTTTTCTTTGTCTAATACGCCTAAGTCTGCATTGGCAGCAGCGGCAGCTTTTTTCAAAATACCCATTCCGCGGATAATCGGGCGAGGCATTTTCTCGATTCCGATGTCGAAGTGGATTAAAGAACGAGCTGATTGAGCTCCGTAATATACATTTGCAGGCACTTGAATTTCGCCCATTGTGTCTTTTTCGATACGATATTCCATATTGTATTCTCCTGTTTTTATAATATTTGTATAATATTCACAAAATTTATTTCTTACTAATAACAGACTGCAAATTACCAAATTTTTACGAGAATTCCGAATGAGAATATAAGTTATTCAGTGCTATAAAATTATTGTTTATCTACAATATCAATTTGCGATTGAAGGCTAATTATGAAAAAATCAATTGACTAACAAAGTCTTGCTGATTGTAGCGAAATTTTGTATTTACGATTCATCGGAGCTAAATACTGGAATATGCACCCATAGAATTATGAACATATTGTGTTGTCTAGTAAGATGGTGAATATTTGTGTTTGGAAAAGTGTTGGGAATATGTTAAATTCGTATGAATTTACTTTCCATTAGATAATTATTGCAAAGGACTATCGTATTGAATTCATTTCTCCTTTTTCAGGCTTTATTACTGACTATGCTCTTCTGTATTTACTATACTTCTGGTAAGTTGGTGCAAGTATATGGTTTAAAAGTTAATTATACTCGCAAGATTAATCATTTTGCTTTGTTTACTCTTCCGTTTCTGTTAGAGTATCTTCTGGATTATCAAAAGACGACAACTACTCGGTCAATTGGGTTGTTTTTATCTGTAATCTCAATCGCAATTCTTTGGAAACCCTTGCGAAGCAGGAGCAGTTTTCTAAATACGGTTTTTGTATCTATCGATCGCCCGGAAGATCGTCCCCATACTTTGTTGTGGTTAATCACACAAACTTTAGCGGCCGCAGTGGTGATTGTGCCGATGTTAGCATATTTTAGTTCTATCAACAAAGCTGCTTTGACCTTGATTCCCGTTTTAATTAATGGTTTTGGCGATGGATTGGCGGAGCCGGTAGGCGTTCGTTTCGGTCGTTTTAAATACAAAGTACGTGCATTATTCTCGAATACTATCTACCATCGCTCACTCGAGGGCAGTATGTGCGTATTTATTAGTGGCGTAGTTAGTATTCTTTTATTCAAGAGTATGTTTACTGATTTTCAATTCATAGCAGCTTTAGTGCTAATTCCAATACTTACTACTCTTGCTGAAGCTTTTTCGCCCCATACTTGGGACACTCCATTTATCTATGCCGTTTCTGGATTGTCTTTAATTGGTATATTCTATGCATTTTAATTACCCTAATGTTGTGCGAATCGTTTAGAGAATTTGTACATATAAATAATACTGTTGAGGTTGTATGAGCTAAACAAGTAATCGAAATAATTGTCAATAATAATATGGAAATAATTCCATTTTTTTTGTTCATTACTTTCTCCTTCAGATATTTATCATTAGCATTTGAATCATTTCATTAATAGAAATCGCAAGTTACCAAATTTTTATGAGAATTCCGAATCAGAATCTACAATTCAGAACTAATTATTCACTTGAATGCTTCGAATCGTCTTTAGTCGATTAAAATCTATGATTTACAGAATTATGCTTTAACTCGGATAAATATAAAGCTAATTTTGAATTCGGAAATATGATATTGATATGTATATTATAATTAATCAACTAAAGAAAAAACAAACTATGAAATTATCGAAACTAATCTCAATCGCTAAATCGCTTTCAATTGCGATAATAATCCTTGGAATAATCCACGACATCGCTACTTTCACTCCGTTAATCAGAGGCGGATTGACAAGTTTGGATGCCGAGAATATGAATGCGATTACATACATTAGTCTAATCTGCGGAACAGCTTTAATATTGAGCGGCACAATATTGTTTAAATTATTAGGTAAATTGTCGGAATATTCTTTTCTGTTTTCAACTCTAAATATTATCGGAATATTCCTTGCTTTGAATGGTATTTTGGCGGTGATTTATATGTTCAATAATCCATTTGCATGGATTGCACTTGTGTTGAATTTAAGTATGTTTGCCGTTATTCAATTGCTCAAGCCCAAAGTAAATTCTATTTCCATATCTAAATAAATCATATCATTCCGAATTTGAACCAAACTGTTTTTACCGCAATTTAGTACCTATTTAGACTACAATATTAATCAACTATTGTAGTCTAATTGTTAGCAAATATTTATACTTTAGAATATTAAATATCGAATGCTATGATAGAATACTCTACAGAAAAATCATCTTTTTTAGACAGAAATAAACTGTATTGCCAGGATGTTCAAAGCAAACTTGCAACATTAAATTACGATTGCTCCGGCACTTGCAATGCTTATGGATATAATTTACTAAGTCAATTTGAGCGGAATAGATTACAGTTCCATATTAAATTCACAAAATATCAAAGGACTGGTGCCGGTACAAATAATTCTTGGTGGCTTCCCTCTTCAAATATTAAAATCAATGTGTATGAATATATTGGTTACGAATTCAAAGTAGCCGGATTTGATTCTCAGTATAAATTTGCTATTGGTGAATCTTGGATTAGACGTATTTTTCAATCGAAAGAGTTAAACGATGTATTACCACCACCTTACTACATAAAGTACAATTACAAATCTAATATGCAATTTATATTGTTAGTGAAAAGTATCGTAGAAAAGCATAAAATCAATGAGTTCAAACTGAAAAATGGAGAGCTGATATGCAGAATTCATCAGCCTAAGTGCGACTTTATTCGCTTAATCTCTGATATTGAACAAATTAGTACAGAGTGGATTTAGATGTTAATACAAGAGTCAAAATTGATGCTCTGGAAGTGTTTAATCATTGTAAATCTTTATAAACACATTCCGCAGCAATTATTTTTATAAAAATGAAAATAATTTTTGGTTTATACAATAATTAGTCGTAATTTAAGTCTTAGACATACTCAATATCTCTTTTGTGGGGTGTTGAATTGATAGCTTAAATTGAAAATATAGATTGAAATAGTATTATTTTTTTGACAACGATAAGAAATATTTGATATAGATGAAAACGGTAATTGCAGGTAGAGAATATAATTTAAGAAGCGATAACGAGCGTGTGCTACAGTTAGCGTCAGATTTAGTTAATTCTGAAATGGACAATTTAGAGAAAATGCTTCCCGGCGAAAGCCAAGCAACCGTAGCTGTACTTTCCGCTTTAAATATAGCTGAAAAATATTATTTAGTATTAGAGCAGAGCGAATTAGATAAAGATTTTTTGAAAGATGAATTGCAGAGGATGACCGAGCAATTAGATAAGCAAATGAGAATCGCATAAGGCGAATTAGATAGGACTATTCCGCAGGCGAGAGCGTTCTCGGCGGAATCGGAAGTTAATCAGAGGGAATCTTTAGTCAATAGAAAATTGAAATAAATTTAGCCGCATCACAATCGTTGTCATTACGAGCGAAAGAACCTATAAGTATTATAGTAGGCAGGTAA
>CAZIIZ010000035.1:0-11673 GCA_964539225.1 uncultured Hyphomicrobiales bacterium
ACCGGGCAGGAATTGAAAATGTTCTGTCCAATTGCGAGACAAACAGTGGACAAAAAACACTACAAATTAGATTCGACCAAGTCCGACGGTACAGAAGTTTTATGTGGAGTTTTGGGCGAAGATGTTGACTCCACAGATGGGGATGTAGAAGCCAAACTTTATTTAATTGGCGAATTCGATGAAGAATTTGTAAAAGAGGCTTACGGCAAAACATTGCCGGCAGATTATTATAATTATGGAAATATTATTATCAGAAAGGTAATTTAACAATGGGAAATCTTTTGATTGATCCGTACAAAGCAACGGAATTAACTTATTATGCACAAAATACAAAGGGCTGTGAGTGCTTTGTATTAGACAAATTCTTTACAAGCAAAGAATCACACGAAACCAATAATATTTTGTATGAACGCAGGAGTTCAGCAAGAAAACTCGCAGAATTCGTCGCTATGAATGAAGAAAATCCAGTACCGATTAGGCATTCAATGAAAGTTAACAACTTACAATTTGAATTAGCCAGGACTTTTGAGATCAAGTCATTCACTAAGAATCAAATGGATAAAATGGCGGGTATTCATCAAACTTTTGCTAATCAAAAAGATAGAGATCAATATCGCAGCGATTACGTAGCAACCGAAATTGAAGATATGAAAAGCCGTGTTAATAACCGTCTTGAGCAATTAGCGTGCTTAGGTATTGTAACCGGTAAACAAGTTATTACGGATTCTCAACAAACAGTAGAATACGATTACGGTTTCAAAGCCGGAGAACAATTAATTGCACTTGCTACTAAGTGGAGCGATCCTACATCAGACCCAATTGCGGACTTACGCAGGTTACGTTCGCAAATGATGGATAATTGCGATTTAAAGCCGGATACTGTTCTTTTGGGTAGAAACGTCGCTGAAGTCTTCTTGCGTAATCCTAAGGTCAAAGAAGCATTAGATACTTTGAATTACCGTGTCGGTAATGTCGATTTAACACAAAATAACGATAGCTCTACCGCTGAATTAATTGCTCAGATGCTCGGAATGAAATTCTATGAATACTCGCAGAAATTTACAAACTCGCTAGGTACGAAAGAGGATTTCTTCCCTGCTAGTGGTTGCGTACTTCTTTCGGGTAGTTCTAAAGGATTTGTGCAGCACGCAGGCACAATTTACCGTGTCGATGAAAATGGGCGTATGGTTCAGATGGCGAAACAATTGTGGATGTACCCTATTACTAACGAACACAAAACTAAATTCTCTTGGACTGCTGAGTCAATTTGCGTTCCTATGATTCACGAGCCGGAAGCGATTATCTCACTTAGTAATGTGATATAATGAAAACATTAGTAGATATTCCAGAACAATTCGTAGAGCGGGCAAATACATTGCTCGCTCGCAAATCTACCCTCAGTCTCGAAATTACAGAGATTGAGGGGCAACTTGCTGCCCTTGGTAAATCCGCCGATAATTGTAGCCGACAAATGCAGGATTCGATGATTGAATTGCAAGAATCAATTATTGCTGAAGAAGCCGGGCTTAGAACTGCTAATAAGAAATTATCAGTTCAGCAAACCAAACTATCAGCTCAGGAAGAAAAAGATAAATCTTTGCTTGCGAGTTTATTAGAATCTCGAAGAATCAAGCTATCCGCAATTGATTTGCTTGATAAAGAACTATACAGAAATCTATGTACTGAAATTTATCTTTTCCGATGCGAAGAATTCATACAGCAATCAGAGTTAGCAATTGAACAATTCAAATTATCGGTTGGTATTAATCCGGATATTATTTCGCAAATTATTCGCCTGGATAATACCGGAGAAACTTTAAATGCTTATGGTGCTGAATTTTGGGGAGTTTATATAAGCCCGGAATATGGATATTTATATTCAAGCGTTCGGAGCGTGTTCTATCTCAAATCAGAACTTAAATTTCAAGATATGGCAGATTCTAATATTCTGTATGATAAACTATTGGAAAAATACATTAAGCCGTTTGAAGTTGCGGTTAAGCATTGTAAAAATGTTTACGCAGATTTTATTACACGACGTTTCGAAGATAAACAATTAGTTAGACTTCTTCGGGACTCACAATTAACTACAGAGCAACGTACCCATCTTTCGATGTGGATTCCTAACTTGTAATCAATAAAATTACTCCCTGCAAATTCAACAATTGTGGGGAGTAATTTTCAATATGAAAATATGCTACTGATTATTTGCTATTATAAATCAATAAGATAATGGAATACATCAGTTACCTACGGAAAATAAACGGAAAATATATTAATTTTTTTATGAAATAATGAATATGAATACAAAATATTTAGCTAAGGCAGTTGAAGATTACAAAGAATTTTGTAAAGAATATCAAGAGCCGATAAAAGAATTTACTCAATATGAATATTATGATGAGTATGGGAATGGTTCTTCTTCGAGAAAAGAAGATTCGGTAGATATTGGTGTTTTACTTTTCGATATTAATAAAATAGAAGTTTTTGGAATTAGATACGGGATACAATAATTATGCAATTTTATCAGAAATATACATACAATGAATATCAATTCGGACAGCAGACAGTAATGTTTGCTGTCTCGGACAATTACTCCGAGATATTCCAAGGTGCAGGAATAGAAACGGATATTTTTGTCTTGGATACGCTAAAGCAAGATTTGAATTTATCTGAAGCAAAATTTGCAATTGATGAGTTAGGATTTAGTATTAATCAAGCTGCTTGCCGAAATGATAATGATAAGAATGCACTTGCTTTTACTTTAGAATGTAAAGATAAGTTTCGAGTGTGTGCTGTATTCTTCTTGAGAGATAACGAAATACCGAGCAATGATAATCTTTTGTTTATCGGAGCTATTGACAATAAGGTATCCGGCGATGATTTGTATTGGGATTCAGTTCCTTTCGGCACTCTAATAAATCCAATTAGAGAATATAAGTTTTCGGCATTGAGCTTGGATATTTCTTTATTAGATGAGTGTTTAATTGATTCCGCTTGTTACAATTCTAACTCGGTAAGAATTGATAATATTGAACAAAGAATATCAAAAGCAAGCAATGAAATCAGTAGTATAGTGCAGACTAAATTTAGCTATGCGGCAATGGATGAAGATATAAATAATCCAAGAACATTATCAATTTGGAGTATCAAAGATTCTTGTAAATTATCAGATTCTATTAAACTATTCTTGAATAAAGCTGGTGAATTGATTTTTGAGAAACTTGGAATAAATATCAAATTTATATTATTAGAATCAGATTTAGGCATTCAGGTTACACCGATTCAATATGATACTATTAGGGGAAGTGCTGGATATATAGTAAATCAATATACTGTTTCAAACATACTTTATAATTTAAAACTCAATACTACCGAAACTGATACCATCAAAGAACCTTTAATAAATATTAGAATGGTAAAACCTGAATACGGGCAACCAATATTGAATGAAGATGATAACTCGGAAAAAGCAATAGCCATTAGAACACAGAAATCAGAAGAAAAAGCACTTTCATTCATCAACTTAAAAAGCGTTGCAGAGGTTCTATTTTCAATAGCCAAAGCGTTAAATTGCTATTTAATAAGTTCATATACAGTTGATAACGACGGAATATTAAATGTAAACTTAGAATTCAAATCTCGTTCGAACTTAACAGAATCTAATAATACATATTTAATTGGATCAAGTGATGCTTCATTCGATACAGCATCCACAATTTCTGACGGCTCTAACAAATTCTATTCTCAAGCAAATCAATATGTAAACGACGGAGTTGGGGTTATTCATGAAATTATGAGCAAATTAACCTTCGAGAAATCAAACGAACTTACCAAACAGCAAGAAAACCGTAAAGAAGAAGAATTAAACAAAAAAACTGTATTTGCTAAGTTATTACTATCGACCTCTCAGACATTAATTCATTTGATGAGCAAAACAGATTATCGACCAATAAATATTTATCCTCAAGCAGGTTATGCTGAAGGACATGGCGAATTAGTGCCTTTTCTTCTAACTAATGCTTTATATATTGATTGTGCAATACCTGAGCAACGTCAAAGAGATATTATCGCAATAAAAAATCTTGGTTACACAGAATGTCTTAGACCGATAGGGAAAATATTCGGGAAAATAGATGGTGCGACTGTAACCAATTCAAATAAAGAAGAAGGGGTACAATTAAGTGAATACGTAAATGCTTCTTTGGGACACGAAAAATCATATTATGAAACTGAGTACGAATTAACAGTTCCATTTTGGAATGGTTTTTCAAAGAACTCTTTAGGAACTAATTGTAGTTGGAAGAATATTAAATTAGGTTCGAAGAATACCTTAAATGAGGATATTCGAACGTTTATTAACGGAGTATGGCGAATTTTCCGTCCGGCAAACGGTACGCAATTCGTAGTGATAGGCAAAGAAATCAGCCTATCTACGCCGGAAACTAAACTTAAACTTCAAAATATTGGCAGATTTGCATACGGATTGTATTATGAAGGCAAAGAAGGAGAATTACTCTCTCCACGCAAGTCGATATTATGGGCTAAATCTTCATCGGTAAACGAAGATTTGAGTATGTATTCATCAATAGAAATTGCTGAAGGCGAAATTATTCTTATCGGCGATGCAATTATGATTAATCCGGAAACTCAAAAAGCATTTAAGGCAGTAGCAAAACAAGAGTATTATGATTTAACTATAGGTATAGCAAAAGTAATAAAAGAAAATATTTGCTATTATCAAAATTCGGGTATTATAGAAGATACCAAATATAATTTTGATACGAATAAACTGCTTTTTGTTCGGACAGCTCCAGACTCGAATACTCTAAATATCAGCCAAACTTATCTAATAGAAAATACAGAAACAGAGGATTTGGTTATTTGGATAGGTAAAGTTCTTTCATCCAAAAGTTTTCAATATGATTTTCGTAATATATTAGGATAAATATGAAAGAGAAAATTGAGAATGGCGAATACGACGAAAAGGTATCTTTCGGCAATACAGTCTATTATCGTATTGATGATACGTTATATACCAAAGATGGAAAATTTGTTTCCGGCTTATCCGGCAACCTAAATGATCTCGAAGATGAGATCGCAGCAGGACCGCCCGAAAGTATGAAGGGGCTGTTTGGATTGTAGAATTAAAAGGGGTATAGCTAAACACTATATCCCTTTTTCTATACAAATTGGTCAATAACTGGATATTTGTAAGCTACTTCAAAAAGCTCTTCATCTGTTATGTTTATGCCGTTTTTATTAAGGCATTCTACCAATTCATCAAAGGTATCAATTGTGTTAAATTTGTCATTAATAATCTTTTCAGCCTTTTCGATTTCAAATACATTTTTCATAATCCAATACTTTCTAAGTTATTTATTTTAAAACTACTTGCATTCAAAATTACTACTTTTATTTAACTCGTCCAAATGATTTATTATACTTAGAGATAATTAATAAAAATTTCCGTTAGAATTCCGTAGGTGATTATAGATGATACATAACTATCTGATAATAAATGAGTTGTGATTTGTCTCGTCTTTTCTGCTGGAAAATTACCGCTCCGGATGCAGCATATTTAATTGCTAATACTATAGCGTAGATAGTCTGAACTGAAAGCTTTAAACCTTCGGACAGGTTAAGAAACTGTCCGAAGGTGGATTAAATTTGTACCTTCGGAAGGTTTCTTAACCCTTCCGAAGGTTTAATTCGATGAACAATTACAAATCTTCCGAATGACTAAGAAGCCTTCGGAAGGTGAAGATATTATCCTACATCTGGCAGATGTAGGACATCTGAAGCATTATAAAAAATAATAAACAAATTCAAAAGGAAAAATAAAATGAGTGAATTAACAAAATCATACAATCCAGCTCAGAAAATTAGTGTACGAGCCGAAGACGAAATCCCAGCAAGACGTTTCATCAGTGCATTCGGCAAGGTATGCCAACCGACTGAAGTAGCTATCGGGGTGAGCGAAATTGCTTGGGCTAAGGGCAATACTATGTCCGTAATTACACTCGGTACTGTACTGATTGATACTTCGGAAGCAATTGCCAAGGGCGACAAAATCAGCGTTGCTACCGATGGAAGAGCCAAAAAGAAAACAACTGAAAGCGATTGGATAGCAATAGCATTAGCAAATGTCGGAGCCGGTTCGCAATTGAAAGCGAAATTGGTGGTGTAGAGTTTAAACCTTCGGACAGATTAAGAAACTGTCCGAAGGTGGGAAACTTTGTTAATATGCTTCTTTCCTATGTGCAATCTTAATTATTTCTATAATTAGTTCACTGTTTTCAATTCGGTAGATTACTCTGTAATCAGCTATTCTCATTCGGAAGCAGTCTTTAATTGAAATTAGTTTGGTACTATTGTACGGATGGATTTCTTCCAATAAATTCTCAATAGAGTTGATAATCTTTTTCTGATACAATTCAGGGATTGCATACAGCTCTTTAACAGCCGACTTCTTCCAAATAATGCGATAATTATTCATTGATATGTAGTAAATTTATAACATCCTGATGCTCAATTACTGCTTCGTCTTTACGCTCAATTATCGTTTTTAAATCTTCGAGTTCTTCGAGCAAGTCTAAGTAGTCTCCGTAAGGCATCAAAACATCAGTTTTATCGCCATTGGAATTGGATATATATTTAATCTCGTACATAGCTAATCCACAATTAATTAAAAATCTACTTTGAAGTATTGACGAATAATTATATGATTATTTTATTTGCTAATACTATTTCAAACAAAACCTTCGGACAGGTTAAGAAACTGTCCGATGGTGAATTAACTTTGTACCTTCGGAAGGTTTCCTAAGCCTTCCGAAGGTTTAACAACCATATAATTACAGGAGTAAAAATGCCATACAGCACTTATAATGATATACTTACCGAGCTGGGCGAAAAGGAATTGATACGCATTACTAATTCCGACGGCACAGCTCCGAATCAATCGAAAGCGGAGTCGGCGATTGGATTTGCGGACTTGATGATCGATGCCTATATAGCCGGAAGATATGTTCTGCCATTGAGCGGAGCGAGTCCGGGAATTTTGAGTAAAATTTCTAAGGACTTGGCGATAAATTTTTTGTACGAAGGAGCTTATGCCAAAACGTCGATGCCGAACACTATAGTGTGGAAGAAAATTGATGCTGTCAAATTGCTAAAATTAGTGCAAATGGGCGATATTATATTGCCTAATCAATTCTCTACTCCACCATTCATTATTACCAATACTAAATGTTCTGATTATTAATTTGAAGGGAAAATTATGCAAAAGTATTTAGATTTTCTGAAGCGTCATTTATTGTGGATAGTTACCGGAATAATTGGTGCTGCATTGCTGCGTCCAACTTTGGGCGAAGTAAAAACATTGTTGATTATCGTAATCGTGGAGAGTTTGGCTGTGGCATTGTCCGGTTTCGCTCAATATGTTTACACGCAAATTGATTTCACTCACGATTCAGCTATGAACAGCTTGGGAACGATATTCCTTGGCGTTCATTTATTAGTTGGATTAACTGTACTGGGAGTATATTTAGCTCAATTTGCGGGATAGGAATTCAATTACGAATTAGGAATTACGGATTACGACAAGATTTGTTCTAAGAGTATCAGAGCAAGTAATTATATTAGAAAACCTTCGGACAGGTTAAGAAACTGTCCGAAGGTGGAACTTGTTTGTACCTTCCGAAGGTTTCTTAACCCTTCGGAAGGTAAGGTTAATTTCTGTAAAAATTATTAAGGAGGAAATATGCTGAAATATATAATAATTGCGGCGATGGCGACTATTCAATTGCATGCTTTAGCGAAGTATGAATTGCATTGCGATGGGCGATTGATAGCCGTTTCTCGGGATTCGGCTTTGGCTCAGGTCGGCACTTTAGAGCGAACTAATTCCAATGACGGAGATGTCGAGAAATATCTCGGAATATTCGGAGCAGCGAGAGGCACTCCCTATTGTGCTGCAGGAACTTATTGGTGCTATGCGATGGCGGCTGATGCTTTGAATTTGCCACAGTCGGCGATACCTATTCCGAAAACTCTATTAGCGAATGCAATATATAACTATGCTATACGCTTCGGCGAAAAGTCAGATTATTTAGCTGAGATAGACGACTTGATAATTTGGCGGAAAGCTCAAAGTATAAATGGACATATAGAACGGATAGTCGAAGTGGGCGAGAAAGGCTGGGTGCGGACTATCGCCTTCAATTCATCAGAACGCATTAATGGCAAAGTTCGTGAGGGCGTATTTCTGAAGCGTCGCAATATCTATCATCCGCTTTCTAATTTGATGGTAAGGGGATTGGTAGGAGTGAAGGAGCTTATACTGTAAGTAATTATATGATATTAAGTTACTAACGTCAAATATCTTTCAAAAACGTAGTTGTTGAACGTTAGTGATAATAAAATATTAATTCTTTATTTACTAAAAAGTATATCTTTCTGATTGTATTTTTTGAGCATTTAATAAACTCTTTAGTCGTTTACTATGTATTAACTCCATATATTCAGAATAATATACTTTCCTTATAGTTTTAAAAAATTGTAGTTTACTCATTCTTAATTGTTTATATTTTCTGCTATTTTGGTCAATATATATATTGTTGTCATTAATATTGATACTTGTATCGATAAGGCGGAATTCATTCTCATTTGAAAATGTGCTTTCTTTAGTCGATAAAGATATATGCGTAATCAGTTTTGTTATTTCTTCAGTTAATTGTGTTGTATCGGAATAATTACAAATTGTTTTATATAACATATCTTCGTATGTTTCGAATAGTTTTGTATCGGGAATATCATATACGATTGGCTTAATCCCTAAATATTTTGGTAGATGATTGGTTTCAATTTGAAAAACTACTCCTTGTTTATTATCAGAATAATTTTCCCACAATTCTAAATTATTTTTGGATGTCGAAAATGAACTAATAAAAAAATCAACATTCATATCTTGTAATAATATTTCGATTGACTTAAATATATTCTCATTATCAATAAAACTAAATATGTTTCTGAATTGTTCGACTAATTTATCTGTATTGCTGCAATATTTATGGGATACAAAGACCATTACTGGTAATATTGCCATTATTTGCTCTTTAGAATATCTGTTTTTATTGTTAACATAACCTATCAACTTTGCAAATAATTTATCAGCAGCAAATTCTAATTCTCTTGGATCTTTCTGAGAGCGAATATCATATAAGCGTAATGTACCAGATTTGAGAATATTTTTAAAATTATCTAATGTAGTATAGTGATACAAATATTTTGGGTTTACCATCTTATTTCCATTAATTATTATAATAATCGATGATATTAACAAAAGGCTTTGAATTTGTATTATTTGAAGCCTATAAAATCAGTTTAACGGTTAAATTATGAATATATTGTAAGTATGGAATCTGGTGGTAGTTTTTTTGAAAATCCAAAATAATTTATACCATCCTTTAGAAAATATCGTAGATGCCTACTGTTTGCAGTAAATGTATTGCTAATGCAACTGATTGTTATAATGCTCATCCGGTAATGGTGAGTTATCAGATGAGCATCGAAAAGGCGATAATGTAGCACTTACTTCAAGTGTTCAAATATATCTTGTTCTAATTTTCCTGTACTATAACCTGTGGTGGGCAGCTGCATTACGTGATCAGCTGCATCATTTATCTTTGTCCATCGGCATTTGAATAAAGCATTGATAGTTACTTGGGTTTGCGTATAGCTTATTTTTTTCATGTATAGATTAATTGTGCAAGTCGGATAACTGTAATACAAAACCTCTCCGGGTTTACCGCATTTGCATAAATCGGACGGTTCTTCGTTATTATTTGTGGATTTTACTTGATTGCTGAGGATATCAAACTCGGAATAGATTACTCCTGAGTTTTTATCAATGCTTTTAATAGGATAGTTTTTAGATGCGAAATATTTGATTGCTTTCTCCCATAAATCGTCCAAACTCTGATTGAATGTATCAGTTTTGTGAATGGCTTGTTCTTTCGGTGGTGTATAAACGCTGCAAGAAGCCAACATTATTAGAGCAATAAATAATCTTTTCATGACTAATTCCCTTTATTATAAGTAACACACTTATTACGAAAGACGAATAATAATGAAGTAGGTTACTAAAATTACTATTTATGTTGATTATTAAAGACCGTTGCAAAACTCAGTATCCTTGGCGTTGTCATTCCTGCGAAACGAGTCTTCGAGTGGATGTAGGAATCTATAACACCTGTAATAGTAATGATTTACGGATAATAAGATATTGATATGTATTTATAGTTTTATTATTGAAATATCTTTAAATTGACTTTTGCAACGGTCTTTATTATTGTATTTAAAACCAGACTATTAACTAATTTATTGAATAACAATTGTCGGATGTGTGCGGAGATGTATAATTTGCTTTATGCAGTTACTAACGTTTAACTCCTAACGGAGTAAAGATGCTGATTGTCTTCTACAGCGTAGCTGTTAAACGTTAGTAAAAATGGTACTAAATTCTGACAAACAAAACATTATCACTAATATAAAGGTAAAACAAATGAAAAAAGAAATAATATTGAATTTCTCCGGCGGTCGAGATTATACTTCGGACTGGATGCCGATGAATATCGACGGATGGAAGGAGAATACATATCGGGCTAAGTCGCTGCAAATCAATTGGAAAGATGCCGTCAGTTTGGGCGGAAATATTCTGATTCGTGTGTCGAACGACGAAGTAAATTTCGCTAATATTGCAAGCTTCCAAATTGATTCCACCGATAACTCCGGCGATGTACTAATCTATGAATTAAATACGAGTGCCGAATATATCAGCATTCAATTCAATAACTTACTGACTATGAACGGCAGAATATCGGCTATCATTACATACAGAAAGGAACAGTAACCATGCCATACCTACAGTTGAATAATCAAACCGCTGAATGGGGCAAAATCAGAGGCGAAATCTCTAATCAGAAAGACTTGCAAAATAAATTTGCCGAATATGCCCCGAAGCAACATAGCCATCCGGAATATAGCCCGATTTCGAGCGAATTTATAGAGGAAATCGAGGAACATCTGCAATCAATAGCGAATCCGCACCAAGTAAGCCGAGGGCAAGTCGGACTGTCGAACCTAACGAATGATGCTCAATTGCGTCGCCGTGCATCGGACTTCATGGAATTCGACGAGAAGTCTATCGTGAACGATAACGATATATTGCTAATCGAGGATTCAGCGGATAATCATAATAAGAAAAAAATCAAAGCAAGTGCTTTGAAGGAATATATTTTGAAGGGATAGCTTTGATGCGTTTTTGAAATATATTAAAATTATTTTGGAATGTATCGTCTAAGAAATTCAAAATACGTATAATTGCAATTGTCATTCCGGTTTTACGAGTCTTCGAGTAAATGCTGGAATCTGTAAAGTCAATTACGAATTATGCTAAGAGTTTTTTGTCATTCCGGTTTTACGAGTCTTCGAGTAAATACCGGAATCTGTTTTCGTATTCAGATTGTTCATTTATCGTTATCATAAGGGTAGAATTTCAGATTCCTGCATTCGCAGGAATGACAAGATTAGCGATAAGTGGAATGACAAAGACTTTTAAGATTTGGAATAATTATGATAAAACATGATAAAAATATTGCCAATATTCCTGAT
>CAZIIZ010000036.1:0-11487 GCA_964539225.1 uncultured Hyphomicrobiales bacterium
ATATTACTGAAAAAAAGCAAGCTGAGCAAGATCTGATACAAAGTAATATTAATCTAAAAATGTTGAACGAATGCTATATTACTTTATTAAATGCCGAAACTCTTAAAGAATTATTTTATTCGTTTTGTGATATTGCAATTAATATTTCAGAAATTGATACGGCAGTAATTTTCGATGATGGATCGTCTCAAGCAGATCAATTACTATTAAATATCATTGCTCATAGTAGCCTTAATAATCTTGTTGATCTAAACGATGATATACAAAGCGAATTTTCGATAGACAATTGCAAAATTTTTAAAGCAATTAAAGAGGTACAGTTGTCAGTTTGTACTAACGATGATAACTGCACTAATTGCCCATCAATATTTTCTAAATATGCAAATTGCACAAAAATTACAATTCCAATCAGCAATGAAAATTATCAAAATTTGCAAATCGTTTTTATTAGCGTGCCAATGGCAGAAATTTCTCAAGAAATAATATATTTACTTCAGGAGTTAGTTAATTATTTGAATTTCGGATTGGATATTTTGCATGAAAAGATCTCTCGTCGTAAAGCTGAAGAACTACATATACTTGAAAAGGAACAATTAGACGTAACGCTTTCAAGTATTGGCGATGGTGTAATCACGATAGACCGAGCCAATAGTATCACATATATTAACCGAGCAGCATTGAAAATCTTAGACAGGCGAGTAGAAGATTGTTTGAATCAATCCTTTTTTACAGCTTTGGAGTTCTATGACGAAAGTGATAATATCGTACTGTACAATCCTTACGATTATCTTTACGTAAAGTTAGACGACCCATTGGCGAAAACTCGATTTACAATTAAACGTACAAATGGGAAAATGAAATATATTAACATTAATGTCAATAAAATAATTGACAAAGATGATTCGTTCATTGGTATTGTAATAGTACTAAAAGACATAACTAAAATTGTAAAAATAGAAGCTCAGTCTGCCTTGTCTCAAAAAATGGAATCCGTAGGGCAATTAGCCTCGGGCATAGCTCACGAAATTAATACTCCGATGCAATTCGTTGGTGATAACACTTACTTTACTAAGGAGTCCTTCAATTACTTGATAGATTTTATTAAGAAAGTGAAGGAATATAAATACGATGAAGATAGCTTCCAACTCTCCGAATTTAAGTCATTTGTCGATGAACTCTTTGAAACTGATGATTTAGAATATTTGAGTTCTGAGGTTCCGATTGCCATAGATAGAACATTAGAAGGAATTGACAGGGTACGCAAAATCGTATCTGCCATGAAAAACTTTGCACATTCATCGGGAAAAGCTAAAAGCAAGGCAAATATAAATCAAGCTATTGAAGTAACTACTGCAATCACTCGCAATGAGTGGAAAAACATTGCAGAGTTAGAATTAATATTGGACGAAAATCTGCCTTTGGTTTATTGTTCCATAGACGAAATAAATCAAGTTGTGCTGAATATGATAATTAATTCTGCTCATGCAATTTCCGAAAAAATGAGCATGCAGCCGAATCATAATGGAAAAATCAAGATTGAGTCAAAATATGACGATACTTATTGCAGCATAATTGTCAAAGATAATGGAGTCGGTATTAATCCGGAAAAGATAAATCGAGTGTTTGATCCTTTCTACACCACTAAAGAAATCGGTAAAGGGACGGGTCAAGGATTAGCCATAGCTCATGATATAATTGTGAATAAACACAAGGGATTAATAGATTTAGAATCTGAATACGGCAAATGGACAAAATTTATTATTAAAATACCGCTTTCAGAATAGTAAAAAATTTCTTAAATTGCGATATATTATAAATTTATAAAGACAATCACGAAATGAAACCAAATATCTTATTTGTGGATGATGAAAAAAATATTTTAATTACTTTCGAAAGAATATTTCGCAAGTATTATAATATTAGCTTGGCTAATTCGGGCGAAAAAGCAATAGAATTACTTACAACTTCTCCCAATTTTGATGTGATAGTCTCAGACTACGAGATGCCAAAAATGAATGGTATCGAATTGATGAAAGAAGTAAAAAAAATATCTCCGAATTGTATAAGAATTATGCTGACTGGGTACGCAGATTTAGAAGTAGTATTTTCGGCGGTTAATGATTATAATATTTTTAAATTCCTAATCAAACCATTAGAAACCCTCACCATGAAACAGCACATTGACGATGCCGTCGAATATTCTCGTCTGCGAATGCGTCAGGGCGATATGAATAAGATTCGAATGAGTTTTATGTCGGTAGTTTCACAGAATTATAAAAATCCTTTGACTGCTATACTGACTTCTACCTATTTACTTGATGAATATTATAAAGTGCAGGATAAAGCCAGTTTTGATGCGTCTATTGCAAAAGTACAGGGTGCTGTGCAGGATATGTCGTCAGTTATTGAAAATATCATTACACTAAGCCATTTGGAAACTCATTATCAAGTAAAAAACGAAATTCATAATGTAGATGCTTGTTTGAGCGATATAATAAATGATTATAAGTATTACGAATCAAATTTCCATGTCTTTGAATATCAGAATTCATATACTAATGAATTGAATATAGATTTGTATTTGTTGAAAACAGTAATACGGAATATACTCGATAATGCTGTAAAATTTTCACCGCCGCATTCCATTGTAAAATTGATTGCAGGATATAGCTCAAATGGAAATTTTCAAGTAGTCATTTCAGATCAAGGTTCTGGGGTGAGAGAAGATATGAAGAATACCATATTCGAACCATTCGTAAAATCAAATGATTTGCTAAATCACTCTGCGACTGGTTTGGGGCTTACTATTACTAAAAAGTGCATAGACTTGCTCGGTGGAGTCATTCGAATTGAATCCGAGCAGAATATTGGCACAACTGTTACTTGCACAATCCCGGATAGTAAATAATGAACAATAGAATATTATTAGTTGATGATGACTTGGATATACTTTCCGGGTTTCAGCGAAATCTTAGAAAGCATTTTACGATTAAAACTGCTGCTTCGGGGGCTGAAGCATTGGCTATCACACGATTAGAGCCGCCATTCGCTGTCGTAGTAAGCGATTTCTCTATGCCAAAGATGAATGGGATAGAATTGCTCTCAGCGATTCGTAAATCGAGTCCTGACACTATACGAGTAATGCTAACAGGATTTGCTGATTTGGAAACTTCAATTAATGCAGTAAATGAAGGGAATGTTTTCCGATTCCTTACCAAACCGGTTGGAGCTGATGTTTTAATTAAAACTCTTAGTGATTGTATCGAGCAATACAGATTAATAAGTGCAGAGAAAGAATTACTTGATAAGACACTAAAAGGAACAGTAAAAATTCTGATAGATATACTTTCAGCAACTAATCCGGTAGCTTTCAATCAAGCTACCAAAATCCGAACAGTTGCGAGAAATATTGCCGATCAATTAGCTCTTAGGAATGTGTGGGAAGTGGAAATAGCTGCTTTACTATCGCAAATCGGATGTGTAGTCGTTCCGGATTGGATAATCAGTAAAGTTTATTCAGAGGAAAGATTGACAGATGAAGAAGAAAAACAATTCTATTCTCATCCGGAAATCGGCGAGCAATTATTAAAAAATATACCGAGATTAGACAAAATAGCTCAAGCAATTAAATATCAATATTATAATTTTGACGGTACGTTCCCTAGAGATAGTAAAATAAAGGGAACTGATCTGCCAATTTTGTCAAGAATATTAAAGGTATCTATAGATTATAATAGGTTTCTCTCTTTAGGATTTACTGAGCGAACAGCAGTAAACAAACTTAAAAATGATTCGTACCATTACGATCCGAGTGCATTAACTGCTTTAATGTCTATCAATAAAATGACTGATACTGGGTTTGTAATTAAATCTATTCCGTTCAAGAGCTTGCGTATTGGAATGTTGTTAGGAGAAGATTTGAAAGATGAAGATCAATTTGTATTAGTTACTAAAGGGCAAGAAATTACAGATGTTATGCTAATGAGATTAATTAATTTATCAAGAATTAAAACTTTGATTGAGCCGATTAGAGTAGTGGAGAAAGTAAGGACGAATAATTATTAGAAGTGTATGGTTCGGGCGAAAGTAATGAAAAAGTAGTACGGCGGATGGGACTCGAACCTATGACCCTCAGCTTAGAAGGCTGATGCTCTATCCAACTGAGCTACCGCCGCATCTTATTTTCATTATTTTTCAAAGTGCTGTCGATTCTAATTTGTACGGCGAATAGGACTCGAACCTATGACCCTCAGCTTAGAAGGCTGATGCTCTATCCAACTGAGCTACCGCCGCTTATATAATTAGGATTACAAATCTAACACATTTCCCTGTAATATGCAAGTAAATTCTGCAAAAATGTAAAAAAACAAGCTAACTCCTAATATCTTCCAATATTCTATCAAATTTTAATGTAGTAGTTAATTCAGTAATTGCTTTGTAGTATTTGCCAGCTTTTTTGGGATTAATTTCATTCAAAAGATTTGCAATATTAGACAAAGTAATTAATTTTACTTCGATTGGTAAAGATAAAGCTCTTTGTGCTGTTTTCCTTAGTATCGAATATGCTTCTTCTTTTTTGCCTTGATTATATTTAAGCAAAGCAAAAGCATTAAGCACAAAACTCTCAGAGATAGGATCATTAATTGCCGCTAACAGCTTAAAAGCTAAGTCTGAATACATTTCAGCATTGTTCATATCTAACAATTCAGTATTTAATCGAATAAGCAAAGCAAGCAATTGAGCTTTTTCGGTAACTGATAGGTCTGCATAATATCTATCATAGTAAAGCTTGGCTTTGTCTAAAGCTGATGAGTAATTGCATAAGTGGAATTCATCGACAATTTTATTGCGAACCGTGCAGAAGTCTTTGGCGGTTTCTCCCATAGGGATTCCATCGGGATTACTTCCGGCTAATACGTCCTTGCCGGAGCGTATATCTGATAATATTTCTTTTAGTTCTGATAAGGTATTGGTGGTTTCGGAATTCTCTCCATTTTCGTCATCAAGGAGATTTAGTCCTTTGAAAGAATTATATATAGAATTTACCATATCGGCATTTCCCATCTCTAAGGCACCCTCAGCAGTTTTAAGCATCATTTCTTTAGCAGTCTGCTCATCACCGCTTTCTGAGCTGTGAGCGGCTAAATACGGGGCAATTTGGGACTTTACTGATTCGGCATCAGCTTCGTTATAGCGTTGCTTTAAAAGTGCAGCAATTTGACCATGCAGAGCAGTGTTTTCTTCAAATTCTAAAGTTGCTTGGAAATAATTATAATAAAATGCTTGAGTAAATTCGTAAACAGTAGTTTTAACACCATACCTGTTTTTAGCTCCGAGACTTCGGATTAATCCGGTTTTATGCTGTAAGTTTCGTAGCTTTTTGATTGTAGTCAATACATCGACATTTAATAAGTTTGAAACTATTAATGCCGTAAATTCTCTTCCTTCTGAGCTACAAATGGCGAGTATATTTTTTTCATCATCACCAATCATTTCCAATACTTGAGAAAATGCAGCATTGAGGCTGGTAGGCAAAAATTTATCATTGCCACCACTATCAACCGCATTGAAATCTTTAATTTTGTCAGGAAATTTTTCGAAGTATTTTAAATATTCCGCTATTACTCCGGGTACACCTAAGGATTTATCAAATATCCATTTGTCGAAGCCATTGTCGGCAGCTTCGGGAAAAGCATTTAATAGCATTTCCTTAGACTGAAGCTGAGTTAATGGTTCTAATTCAATATGGTGAAAAATTTCCGGGCTTTCCATATACTGCTGGATGAAGGAATATAGCGGAGTACCCTTGCCTTCGATGACACTTTTTTTATAACTAAAAATAATAAATATTGGGAAATCAGTAACAGTTTCAGCTAATAAACCTAATAACTCTACTGATTGTGCGTCGCACCAGTGCATATCATCAAGCATCATCACAACGGGAGATTTTGTCGATAATTGCATAATAGTTTCATAGAATTCAACGGATAAGGAAGATGCCTTTTTAAGATTTTCGGTATTTTTTTCTTTTTTAAACTGTCTCCAATCTTTGGATAATTCTTTAACAGCATAAAATAAATCGCCGGCTAACGGAATTGAAGCCAACATGGTCATACCGACGTTAATGGCAAATTTCTTCTCTGCCTTGCCGGTATCCTTCTTAATAATCATATCTATCGCAGTTGAGAATGGCAATAGGGGCTGGATTTGACCTACTTGAATTGAACCTACAGGAGCTTGATTCTCGACGAAAACATTCTGTAAATTTGTTCTAGTATTGCAATCTTCATTAAATTTCATCAGCAAATTCGATTTGCCTAATCCGGCTTCGCCGGCTATAGCCAGAATAGCACCTTTGTTTTTGGTAGTTGAAATTAATAAATTTCTAAAATTTGCGAAATGCTTGTGTATTCCAACTGCTACATTGCTTTGTTTCATTATATTATACTGTCTTTCTGTCTGACTTTTTACTTAATGAATCCGTTCGGGTCATCGTCTCATTTTTTAATAATTCGTAGAATATATTACTTCGGGTCGCATCTCTAAGAGTAGGCTTAATATGCGAACTAACGAGTATAGGATTTTGCTTAGAAGCTATTTTTTTGGCATCGCCAATTCTAAAACCACGATTTTTTATTACGGATTTTCCGTCTAAAAATAATTTTGATTCAATGTTTTTGAAAAATTCGCCTTCGTAAAGCGATGAGATTCTATAATTGAACATTAATTCCGTTGATTTATCTTTTTTTTGTAATAAATAATCAATTCTTGGGTTAAAGCTGTGCAAACTGTCGAATTGCATAACTATCGCCGGTTCTTCTTGGAATACGAGTACAGGAGTTCCTAATTTTACTTTTTTGAATAATCTTTCACCGTCTTCTCTAGAAATTCGGACGCATCCGTGAGAAGAAGGGCGTTTGCCCAAATGATTATAATATCCACTTCCGGATAATCCGTGAAATCCAATATTACCGTTGAATCCTACCCAATTCAATAATTCCGCATTGTCAAACTGCTTAGATAGTGCTTTTGTGCTTTTTGATTGCACAGTATATAGACCGGTGGGAGTGTTTATTCCTTTAGAAATATTCGCATTACCGGAAGAAATTGGGAAACTGACCGTAGTATCATTGCGACGAATTACCGTGGCAATTTGGTCGTTTAAGGAAATTGATATATATACATCTCCGAGCAAATGGAGAGTATCTTTAATCGGAGAATAAAAATAATGCAAATCCGAGCTAAGTTTATTGCATTTTGATAATTCTACAGTTTGTCCAGTAATGCCCGTAAAGCAGAAAACGAATCCAGCAACCACTATAATCGGAAATAATATGTACAAATTACTTTTCAAGCTATTACCAAATTAATTATTACATATTACAAAATTATGCAAAACAATTGAATATTTAAAATTATTTTATCTTTACAATCATTTCAAGCGGTCGGAAGATTCACCACGGAAATGTTTATTTACCCTAATTAAATCTTCAGGAGTGTCCACTCCTATTAAATTAACATCGGTTTTAAAACAAGTTATGGGGATACCGTTTTGCAATAAACGCAATTGTTCTAATTTTTCAGCTGTTTCTAATTCTGTTGCTTCGAAATGTACAAATTTCCATAAACTTCTCGGTTGGAAGGCATAAATTCCTATATGTCGCCAAAATTTTGCGGAGTTGAGCCATTCTGATTGGTCTATATCTCGTACATAAGGAATCGGATTGCGAGAAAAATACATAGCCTGTCCTAAGGAATTAGTTGTAACTTTGACCACTGAAGGATCAAATATTTCTTCCTCAGTTGTTATGGGTTTAATCAAAGTGCCTACTTCTGCTTTAGTTTCTAGCATAGATTCCACGAAATAATCGAGCAATTCGGCAGTAATGAGTGGTTCATCGCCTTGAATATTTACGATCACATCTGCAAATTCATTTAATTCTCGATAAGCGAAATGCACTCTATCAGTACCGCTCGGTAAGTTTGGAGGAGTCATTATGAAAGTAGCACCTACGTTAAAGCATTCTTCGGCTATGCGTTCATCGTCAGTAGCAACTATAACACCTCTTAACTTTTTAGAGCGAGCGGCGGCTTCCCATACTCTATGTATCAAAGTTTTTCCGGCAATATCCATCAGGGGTTTGCCTTGTAAACGGGTCGAGCCATATCGGGCTGGAATTATTGCTATAGCTTGCTTCTCTATTTCCAATTCTTTATTCTTTCGATGTTAATTACCATTATTGAAAACGAATATAAAAAAAAATATTCTACTATCCAAGTTTTAAAATATTAATTCAATAAAATGCTTTTTATATTTAAAATAATAGAGTAATTTTGCGTTTCCTGAATAGATTTCAGATTAACGATTATAGAAATTTTAAAGTGAGATTTAAATGCATAAAGTTAAAATTGGAGTAATTGGAGCCGGGCATCTCGGTAGTATTCATATTAAAATATGGAAGCAGAATCCTAACGTAGAGTTTGTCGGTTTCTTCGATTCTAGTCTTGCAAGAGCAGCTCAACTATCGGAAGAACTCGGAGTGCGAGCCTATGAGAATATTGATGATATTATCCAAATGTGTTCTGCTGTAACTATAGCAGTTCCAACAACTTTGCATTTTGAAATTGCTAAGAAATGTATAGAAAATAAAGTGCATTGCTTTATCGAAAAACCGATTACAAGCACTTATCAGGAAGCAATTGAATTAATTAAATTAGCCGAAGAGAACGAAGTACTTTTGCAAGTAGGACACGTTGAGCGATTTAATCCTGCATTATCCGCTTTGAGTGATTATTCCATTACTCCATTGTTTATCGAAGCTCATCGTTTGAGCCAATTTAAACCGAGGGCTATTGATGTATCTGTGATTCATGATTTAATGATTCACGATATTGATATTGTTTTGTGGTTAGCTAAATCAAAAGTGAAATCCATTGAAGCAAATGGAGTAGCTGTATTGACCGATACACCTGATATTGCAAATGCCCGAATTACGTTCGAGAATGGTGCGGTTGCTAATTTAACTGCTTCGAGAATTACTGCACGACCAATGCGTAAAATGAGAATATTCCAGAAAAATGCTTACTTCTCTATTGATTTCGCTAAACAAGAAGTTGAGGTTTATAAGATTTATGACGATGCTCCATCTCCAGCAAACGGTATTCCTGCACTTATGCTCGGAACAATTGAAGAAGGAATAAAAAATAAGAATATTTATTTTGAGAAGCCTCAAGTATTGTCTATTAATGCGATTGAAGAAGAGCAGAGAGCATTTGTTGATTCTATATCTACTAATGCCCCGATTTCGGTTACCGGAATTGAAGCAGCCGAGGCATTGCGTATCGCTGAAGCGATAAATGTTGAGGTTCTTAATAATATTCAACAAACCGTATAAACCTTATGATATTTATTATTTTAGTGTTTATTTGTATTTTGGGTGTGATCTATCCGACATTTATTTATCCAGTATTGCTTGCTTTGCTTGCTAAAATATTTAAAAATCCAGTGGAAATTGATACCGGCTTTCAGCCGGATGTAAGTATTGTGATTGCTGCTTATAATGAAGAGAATTATATAAGCCGTGCTATTAATTCGGTTTTGGCATTAAATTATCCTAAAGAAAAGATTCATTTATTCGTTGGATCTGATGGATCGAACGATCGGACAGTTGAAATTGCTAAATCTTATGCTAATAAAATATCTAATTTAAAAGTATTCGAACTCGGCAGAATGGGTAAAAATCAAGTGTTGAATAACATTTATCCTGCTCTGTCAACGGATTTTATATTCTTTATGGATGCCGATTTCAGATTGTCGCCTGATTCATTGCGAAATTCATTGAAATATTTCGCAGGAATATGGTTTATTGAATATGCCCATCAGAAAAAAACTCGACATAGGTTTCAATCGCAGAGTTTGTGCCTCATGGCTCAACGAAGCACTTCGCCTGACCGCCGCCGACGTTGTCGCCGACGAGATTGAAACCAGCCTTAAAGAACAGATCGCTCTGGAAAACCAGGGCAAAGAGACTGTCCGAAAGGTCTTCACTTACCTGAACCGCATCTGGATTAAGCCGCCGGACTATTGCATGGCGCTCCGCGACGAAGCTTTGGAGATGTTTCGCCATCGACCGGATATGGACAGCGCATTTCTTCTCAACTGGGGCATGTGCATGGCTGCGTACCCCTTCATCGCACACGTTGCCGAAGCAACGGGCCGCCTTATACGTTTGCAGGGCGAGGCGCTTGCTCCCCAGGTCAATGTCCGTATCCGCGAACGATTTGGTGACCGTCACTTCGTCTACCGCTCGATTCGCTACAATCTCAGTACATTTCTTGAATCAGGAGCTTTGCAGGCGGGCAAGAAACAGGGAATATATCTTCGTGGACGAATCATGAAACCGCGTAACGCCAGGGAGATTGCATGGATAGTCGAGGCATTACTTCATTCTCAAGACGATACTAATCTGTCGCTTCCGCAGATTGCCGCTCACGGTGCACTGTTCCCAATTGATCTTGCTGATCTAAACCTTGCCACTCTTAAAACTAATATCCGCCTCGAAATCTTCCGACACGGCCTGTCCGAGAATCTTATAGGGCTGAGTTGTCGTGATGTTGAATCACAGCCTTAAACGACTATGATATGGATCGTGAAATACAAGCGGTAACTATATCTCGCTTAGTCCATTAACTTGAGTTGTGGATTCGGATAAACCATCGCTTTTTTCTATATCTTAATAAGTGGAATTCAGCAAAAGGCTTGTAATAAGCTGAAAATAATGTGACTTTTTTCCATGTTTTTGTGCTACAAATACAAAATAAGTAGAAACGTCGTGCATCTATATGAAGTGAAATGACGGAATCTCCACCACGTGTTACACCGTTAGCACTATGATTTAAGGAGAGCAGTGAAATGTCGAGCATAAGTCTTGTTTCTCATCTTCTATCATGCGTGAGCAAACAATCCCAGGCAGACGGAATATCTAATACTATTCAACAGCTCCAGAAAATCAATGATACTCTTTCCGAATTAGTAAAGGTAATTGAGGTCTCGCAGTCATTTTGGAATTCACAGTTATTTGCGGCAATCGTAGGTGCGTCAGCAGCTATATCTGTTGTTATGATTCAGCAACTTTGGAACTGGCGAAAAACCGTAAAGGAGAAACTCGACAAAATATATAAATGGATAGCAGAACAAAATTGTTTCTGGAATCCAGAATCGCTATACAAAAGGGCATCAGAGACTTCTTACCCTAACCCTGATAAACTGCTTGGTGAAAAGATGGTTATAGAGCTAAGAAGTCATGTCAAATATTGGAAATACCCAGACATCCGCCTCAAAAGGTTATTCAAGATGTATGAAGCGTCTCTTCTACGATTCAATAACTGTAATCGCGGCAAAGCGGACATCGTAAAACAGCACCTTGCAAAAGCAGATGACGTTTTCACTAAAATAACTGATAGAGTTTACAAAAAAACTGGTGAGAA
>CAZIIZ010000037.1:0-2640 GCA_964539225.1 uncultured Hyphomicrobiales bacterium
GCTTCGCCGATGACAATTACCGCTAAATTACAGACAAAAAAATTAATTTATACTGCTAATTATTCCGGTTGGAAACTTGTGCCATGGGAAAATGGTGCAGGCAAAATTGTGGCTACTCTTGGAGTAGATAAAGACATTGTCGAAGCAACTGTAAGCGAAGACGGCAACTTTACTATGACTTTGCCCGGCACTCTAAAAACTCCGTTTATAATTCAATATGTGGACTTGGGCGGCGGACTTACTGCGAATCCAAGTCATTACCTTACTACTTATATTCCAATGCTTTTCGCTTTCTATCCTCCTGATAATCCTGAGACTGCGGAAATCGACGAGTCAGAGGTAAATCAAAAATTAGTATCTCCGAAAACTATCAATGAATCGGATTTATCTGTTTTGCAAGAGTTCAGTTTTACTATGGCTGAGAATGCTACCCTTACCGGTACGTCCACTAATGGTAGTGTGAAGTATAACAATACTTTTAAAAAGGGTTGGAACATCGAAGCATGGAAAGATGTAGATGGCGTAACTGAATATTCAGTTGTTAATTCAATGCCGGCAAATGTAATTTGGTATTAAGCTATTTCAAATAATTACTATACCAATATTTAATGCAAACTCCTCTTTCCGCATAATACGAGAAGAGGAGTTTGCTCGTCTATATTGTAGAAATAATTTCTGAACCATTGATTAGGCTAATTAAGGTGATTAAAATGAGTTTAAGAATAATTTGCTCTCTTAATCATCTTCATCAATTTAATCTGCTTAATCAATGGTTCAGACGATTTTCCAGATTATCTACGCTGAATCCGAATACAGATTCCTGCATACACTCGAAGACTCATTTCGCAGGAATGACATTAGGAAGGAAAATGAAATTAGATTCCTGCATACACTCGAAGACTCATTTCGCAGGAATGACATTAGGAAGGAAAATGAAATTAGATTCCTGCATGCACTCGAAGACTCGTTTGCAGGAATGACAAAAAAGTAGATGATAAACACAGGATAACAAAAAAAATGCTCTAAGAAGTCAAACTTAGAGCATTAAAACTATATAAAAAAGAGGGGGAAATTCTTTTTCATATATATAGCTTCCAAAATTAATTGGGCTATGCAGCATAATAATTTATTTCGCAATGCTAAATCTTAGCATTTTATTTTCGTATCAATTAAGAATATCGCTGAGTTCTTAATAGATTCCTGCATCCACTCGAAGACTCGTTTCGCAGGAATGACAACTTGGCATTTTGAGAGTTTCGCATCACTCTTCAATCATTCTTAATATTGTTTTTTTGTATCCGAAATGCTTTCGCAGATACATAAAACATCTAACAACAATAATGCCAAAGATATTGAATATTTTACTCCTAGTTTTCTTTTTTTTGATGTAATTTTGAATGTCCAAAAGATAAAACTTTTTGCTTTTAAAATTTGAAATCAATATTTTACATAAATGAAAGAGCGTACCAATGAATGTACCTTTGTTAGACTTGAAATTGCAGTACCAATCCATCAAGCCGGAATTAGATGCTGCTATACTAAAAGTAGCCGAAACTCAAATGCTAATCCTAGGCGAAGAAGTTAAGAAATTAGAAACTACATTAGCTGAATATTGCGGTACTGGCTATGCTGTTGGCGTGTCCAGCGGCACCGATGCCTTATTAATGGCATTGATGGCTTTAGATATTAAGCCCGGCGACCAAGTAATTCTGCCGGATTACTCATTTTTCGCTACAGCCGGAGTAGTAGCCCGACTCGGTGCAACTCCAGTATTCATCGACTCGGACCCCGTAACTATGAATATAGAACCAGAAGGCATTAAAAACAGAATAAATGCCAAGACTAAAGCAATTATCCCAGTGCATTTATACGGTCAATCGGCGAATATGGATCCAATCATGGAAATTGCCAACGAACACGGCATTCCGGTTATCGAAGACTGTGCTCAGGCGATCGGTGCGGATTATTCTAATCAGAAATCAGTAGGTTCGATGGGAATGATGGGTTGCTATTCTTTCTATCCGACTAAAAATCTCGGAGCTTTCGGCGACGGCGGTTTAGTAGTAACTAACGACGAAGCTACATATACGAAGTTAATGCAAATGCGTAACCACGGAATGGAGCCGAAATACCATCATAAATTCGTAGGCGGTAATTTCCGTTTAGATGCGATTCAAGCAGCCGTATTAAACGTAAAATTCCCGTACTTAGAATCTTGGCACGAGAAACGCCGTCTGAACGCCACTTTATATAGCAAATATTTCAAAGAAGCAGGATTAGCCGAGAAATCTGGAATTACAGAGTTCAATGATAAAAACAGTGTATTGATGCCGAAGTCTATGTACAAAAAATTCGGCGTTCGCAATTATCATATCTTCAATCAGTATATTATCCGAGTCGAGAACCGCGACGAAATGCGTACTCATCTTTCGGCTAATAGTATTGGTTCTGAAATTTACTATCCGGTGCCGTTCCACAAGCAAGAATGTTTTGCTTATCTTGGTTCGAAGCCATCGCATTTCCCTGTATCAACTTTCGCCGCAGAGCATTCGATAGCTCTTCCGATTTTCCCGGAATTGCAAGAAGAACAAATCGCTTTCGTAGTCGAGAAAATTGCAGAATTCGTGCGTAAATAATTTT
>CAZIIZ010000037.1:2740-2911 GCA_964539225.1 uncultured Hyphomicrobiales bacterium
GAACAAATCGCTTTCGTAGTCGAGAAAATTGCAGAATTCGTGCGTAAATAATTTTGTTAAAAAATCCTACACTCATCCGATGAGCTAAGAAGTCATCGGATGAGTAGGTTATTATTTTGTTTTCTGCGACAGCTTTGCTCCAATACTAGAAATTGTCTGAACCATTGATTA
>CAZIIZ010000037.1:3011-7713 GCA_964539225.1 uncultured Hyphomicrobiales bacterium
AGCTGATTAGTGCGATTAAGATGATTTTAAGAATAATATTCCTTTCTTAATCATCCTCATCAATTTAATCTGATGAATCAATGGTTCAGACAATAATTTTATCTAAGCTGATTAGTGCGATTAAGATGATTTTAAGAATAATATTCCTTTCTTAATCATCTTAATCAATTGAATCAGATAAATCAACGGTTCAGACAATAATTTTCTCTACTTTCCGAATTTGCTCATCAAATCATTTAGAGATGCTTGAGGCGACGGATTATCCTTTTTAGCTTTGGCGGATGGCTTAGTAGCTCCCGGATTTTTCTTCATGGATAAATTGATACGCTTCAGCGGTTCATTCACTTCAATTACTTTCACTTTCACCACTTCGCCTACTTTCACTACGTCAGTAGGAGTAGAAATAAAGCGGTCAGCCATCTCTGAAATATGCACTAAACCGTCCTGATGCACTCCAATATCCACGAATGCCCCGAAGTTAGTGATATTAGTAACCACGCCCTCTAATTCCATACCGATTCGCAAATCTTTAATTTCCTTAACAGCTCCCTCGAATACTGCATATCTAAATTCTGCTCTCGGATCTCTGCCCGGCTTTTGAAGTTCGGCTATAATATCTTTCAGCGTCGGAAGTCCAACTTTATCATCAACGAATTGAGTTAGATTCAAGGCTTTCAATTGCTCAGGAATTTTAGTCATTTCATTTACTTTTACTTCAAGCGATTGAGCCATTTTCTCGACTAAATAATAGCTTTCCGGATGCACAGCAGTATTATCCAAAGAGTTTTCGCCATCACGGATACGCAAGAATCCAGCAGCTTGCTCGAATTTTTTATCGCCAAAACGAGGCACTTTTAGAAGTTGCTTTCTGTTCTTGAATGCTCCATTTGCATTACGCCATTCCACGATTGATTTGGCTACTTGGTCGTTGATACCGGACACGCGTGTAAGCAATTCCTTAGATGCGGTATTCAAATCCACGCCAACGTAGTTCACGCAGCTAACTACGGTTTCTTCCAATTTTTTCTTCAATAATTTCTGATCCACATCGTGCTGATATTGTCCTACGCCTATAGATTTCGGGTCGATTTTTACTAATTCGGCAAGCGGATCTTGCAAACGGCGAGCTATAGAAATCGCTCCACGAACAGTTAGATCTAATTCCGGAAATTCTTCATTTGCGACTTTGCTGGCTGAATAAATTGAAGCCCCACTTTCGTTCACTAATACTTTCACCGGTTTCAATTCCATTTCTTTATAGACTTCGTCCATGAATTCATCGGTTTCACGACTGGCAGTACCATTGCCGATAGCGACTAATTCGATATTATGCGAAGCGATTAATTCTTTAATAGAACGCTTTGCATCTTCCTTTTCGCCAAACGATTTGAACGGATGAATGTTTTTGTATTGAATGAATTTGCCTGTATTATCGACTACCGCCACTTTGCATCCGGTGCGGAAGCCGGGATCAATTCCCAATGTAGGTTTCATTCCGGCTGGAGATGATAGCAATAATTGACGCATATTCGCCTCGAACACTCGGATAGATTCTTCGTCGGCTTGTACTTTTTTAGCCAAGCGAACTTCGCCTATAAGCGAAATTTTCATTAAGCGATTGAACGCATCTTTTACTACTGCTTTATAGAAATTCAAGAGATTATCGCGACTCGTAAATACGGTTTTGCCTTCGATATAATTCAACACAATTTCTTCTTCGAATTTCAAGTCAAGACTTACTATTTCTTCGGCTTCACCACGACGCAAGGCAAGCATAATGTGTGGCTTAATTTCCTTAGTGGACATCTCGAAATTGCGATACATCTCGAATTTAGTAGTTCCTTCTGGAAAGTCAGCTTTGATGGACGACGAGAAACTGCCCTTTTGAGCGATAAACTCACGCACCCAAGCTCTGATTTCTGCAATTTCGGATACTCCTTCAGCGATAATATCAGCAGCACCTTTGAGTGCCTCAGTAGCAGAATTAACTTCTTTCTCGGCATTGACGAACTTAGTAGCTTCGGCTGTTAAGTCGATTTCTCCGGCATTCGGCATATTATAAGTGCGAATAATATCCGCCAATGGTTCTAAGCCTTTTTCCCTCGCAATTGTAGCACGAGTACGTTTCTTAGGCTTGTATGGTAAGTATAAATCTTCTAATTCATTCTTTTGCATGCAATTCTCAATTTTAGCACGCAGTTCGTCGGTCAATTTGCCTTGTTCTTCAATTGAGTTTAGTATAGTTTTCTTGCGGTCTTCGAGTTCTAAGATATATTCAAATCTGTCGAACATATCACGAAGCACATTTTCGTCCATTTCTCCTGTGCGTTCTTTTCTATATCGAGCTATGAATGGGATAGTTGCTCCTTCGGCTTTCAGAGCGAGAGCATTTTCTACTTGCCAATCTTTCAGGCTGAATTCTTGAATCAAGATTTTATTTACATCAATCATTTTAATTTCTCATTTTAAATTGTCATACGATTTTATTAACAGAATCCAAATCTATGCTAATTTTTTCAAAAATAACAATAGATTTCGATAAAAATATTTATTATAATTTTGGGGAATGGCAAATAGCTGAAGCGATTTGTTGAAATATTATTTCCCCCTTTGAACTCTATCCATTATACACATCTTTTAGGGTTGTCATTCCTGCGGAACGAGTCTTCGAGTGGATGCAGGAATCTAAAAATCGTCTGAACCATTGATTCACCTGATTGATTTGATTAGGATGATTTCCATCTAACAATAAAGCAAAAAAAAACAAGCCTATGAAGCTCTATTCCTCGTAACGATTAAGGCATTACAAGCTATCTGTCAGCCAACCATAGCTCCTTATAGCGGTTGGTTTCGCGTTCATAGGCTTGTCAATAGAAACGAAAATATTTAGGTAAATTAATACATTCAGTTGAAATATAAATATAAGCCTATGATATTCTATACATACAATGGAAAGGTATTATATGCCACCTGTCACCCAACCTTTGCCCCTTTCCGACGGTCGGTTTCGTGCTTATAGGCTTATAAATATAAACGGAAAAACTCGGATAATATTTTTACGTTTATTGCGAAACTTTGCGTGCATGAGCCGAAGACTGTAGAGAAAATTCATGAATTTTCTCTACAAAAACAGTTCCATTTGTTATTTTGGCTAATACATAAATAATCTTTTATCTATTAGATAAATAACGAGATAAAAGATGTTTCTAATCGTTGGTTTTAAAGTTGCGATTGATAATAAATCAATAACCGCAAAAATATTTCTGTAAATATTAAAACAATAGTATCAATTACTTATCTCGTATTATTGACGGAGTTAAAACTAATGCGATTAATCCAGCAGCAATCGCCGAAACAATAACATGTCCATATAATCTATAATCAAGTCCACATAATAAGCGAAGTGCAGTAATTGCTAATATTACCGAGGTAAATACTATCCAATATTTTATGTTTATTTGACTGGTAATATTATTGTCAGATGGGAGTTTGAGCAATGCAAATAGGATTATTATTCCTCCGAATAAAGAGCTTAAATGTTGTAATATTTTCAGATTTGAAATTTGCATCCCATTCCAACTAATTGCATCCTTTAGAATAGGCATTATTTGCACAAAATATCCGTTGTCGTGAGTAAAGCTATCCCAAAATAAATGAGAAATTGCACCAATGAGAATTGAGGTTATTACCACTAAACAATTTTTTCTAAAGTACTTGTTCCAACGTAATGATTTATATTTTGCTAGTCGTGATTTAAAGAACAGAGGTAAATTATTAATCAAACTGTCCCGAACCAAACTATGAAACACAAAAGCAAGTATAATTCCTAATGGTAGGTCGAACCAAAGAAGTCCAAGGAAAGTATGGCTGTAATCACTTTGAATTCTCATCCGTAAAAAATATTCAAAATCAGGTACTAAACTTCCTATTACAAGTCCAGTAAGCGAGAACCATTTTCGTGGTAAAAATGTCAGAGGTAAAACTATTGCCGGATGAGAAAAAGTAAAAGGCATCTTTGTTCTTTTCGCTATTTATTAAATCATCTAAATTATTAATACTAATTTTCTATTAAGCCCAAACATACATCTTGAATATCTATCCGTTAGCTATACTTATTAACTTGTCAATGTAATTAGAGCAATACTTATTTCTCCCCGGTAATTGATTCAATTCTTCTTTGATTTTATCGTATAATTCCTTTTCCCAGTTTATTGAATTAATTTGCGGATATTCTCCGTTTACTCTGAAATCCCTTGGGCTAATAATTATTTTGACCTTCCTGTCAATCGCTTTTTTAGTCAATAAAAATACTTCTTCAATTGCTTCATCTCCTATTGGTATGCAACCGATTGAAGCCGATTTCCCGTGGATAAAGATGTCGCCACCCATGTCCTTACTATTTGGCATTAATGATTTTTGTATATCAAATTCATTAGGAAAGTTGACCTTAATTGAAAGATAATATGAGCTATTAGGATTTAAGTATTCCACGAAGTAAATTCCTTCCGGAATCTGACCGTCTCCATCTTTTAATTTTGGACCTAATTCGCCACTATAAGCAGTAAAAGGATATTCCTTGATGAACTTTATACCATCATTATCTTTAGCAAAAACTTGTAGCTTTTGTTCTTCTTTAAATGCAGCAAGTATAATTTCTTTTGGGTAATCAGTTGAATAACCTGCTAATTTTAGATGCGAGTCC
>CAZIIZ010000037.1:7723-11343 GCA_964539225.1 uncultured Hyphomicrobiales bacterium
TCTTTAGTTTTAAATTTATTTACAATAGGCATATAAATAGACCTTCCATATTTAAGGAAGCAGATAATTATTAAAGCTGAAATTAATAGAATAAGTACTTTTTTCATTTTGTTTATTATTGTGATTCACTCTTTTATTCAAGCAATGGCAATTAATTCCCCGAACTATTTACCGCCCCTACTCACCAATAATTTTGACTAATACTCTTTTTTTGCGTTTGCCGTCGAATTCACCGTAGAAGATTTGTTCCCAAGTTCCTAAGTCCAAGCTACCTTTAGTAATCGCTACGGTTACTTCTCTGCCCATAATTTGACGTTTCAAGTGTGCATCGGCATTGTCTTCGTATCCATTATGCTGATACTGATTGTACGGCTTTTCTGGAGCTAATTTTTCGAGCCATACTTCGAAGTCGTTGTGCAGTCCTTGCTCGTCGTCGTTGATAAACACAGAAGCAGTAATGTGCATAGCATTCACGAGGATTAGCCCTTCTTGAATGCCGCTTTCCGCCAAACAGCGATTAACTTCTGGAGTAATATTTATATATTGTCTTCTGCTCGAAGTGTCGAACCATAATTCTTTTCTATAGCTTTTCATTTGTTATTCCTTAATTTCATTTCTAATATTTTCAATTTCCGCGACGGACAATCCGGTTAATTGCTCTATCACCTTAATATCAATATTCATCTTTAAAGCATTAATTGCAATTGTCCTTTTTTCTTCATACTTTCCTTCGGCTTTACCTTCAGCTTTTCCTTCGGCTTTACCTTCAGCTTTTCCTTCAGCTTTACCTTTGATTTCACCATCAGAGAAAGCAGTATCTATTACGTTATTCATATCTCGATAGTGCATCAAGCTAGCTTCGTAAGTTAATTCTTCTGACGCAGAAAATTTTGCGATTTCGGCTACTTCGAATACTTTCTCAAATACTCGCTCACGCATTGAGTCCGGCAAATTATTAAGTCTGTATAGGTTTTTTAGCACATATAGCCATTTTTCGAATTTGGTTTTTAATTGAGATATTGGCTTATTAAATTTCGGCATTTCTAAATAGATGTATGTCAATTTATCATAGAATACTTTATGCGTTTCTATATCGCATAATTTTACGTTATAGCGAAACTTATTTGGATTTTTTTTGTCATCCTCAAATACAAAGTCTAAAATTCCGACAGTAAAGACAGCATTTAATTTATAATTCCAAGTGCCTTTTTGAGCTTGTTCTCTGATGGGGAACGTAGAATAGAATACGGTTCTATCCTTGAAAAAATCCTGCTTTGCTTTTTGTAATTCTACGATAAAGCTTTCGCCTTTTTCGTTCTTGCAATAAATATCAAATATTGCTCCACGGTCGATAATCTTAGAACCTAACAACTCATTTTTCATATAAGTCAATTCTGTAATCGTACCGACTTCGTCTCTCAATAATTCATTCAAGAAATCCATTAATAGGTCTTTATTGATTTCTTCACCAAATAGCCGTTTGAATCCATAATCTGTAAATGGATTTATATATTTTTCCTTTTCGTCTGGACCGATAAAAATATCCATAGTTAACTCCAAGAGAGTTTATAGAAATTTACGAAATATTTATAGCTTTCGTTTTTATCTTTAGCTGTGTCATAAGAAAAATGCTTTAATAGTTCATACATAAAATCAATTCTGCTTCGAAACGTAGTATGGCTAATTTCATTAAAATCTTCTTTAGTTATATTATTAGTATTTGCAGGGATTCGAATATTCAACACTGCCGACATTTCTTCAGTGCATCCGGCGAGATACCAGCTCTCAATTTCTTTTATTACAATCGAAATCCGAGAATTATCCAAATTCCCGAATCTGCTTTTGATAATTTTCTTCTTATCATTCACTGTTTCAAGCAAATCTATATCGGCTGTAAAAATATAATCATAGTTTAAGGTAATAATACTTTGGATAAATAATTCTACTTTTTGACGCTTCCATTGGGCATATTTAAAGACTTCAACGTCAGTATATTGCTTTAAAAACAAAGGCAATATCACTTTTTTAAAAAACAACTCGTCGTCATTTCCCTCTACGAATATGTATAATTTGCTTACCTTCATCGATCTAGCCCTGTTTTTTATAAATCACAAAATTGCCCAAACCTTTGGCTTGCAAGAAGTGCAATAGAGATACTTTCAGCACTCCGAACCCATATTTAGTACTGCGGGTTAAGTTAATCGACGATGCTTCTGCAAAATATTTAGTCGGGCAAGTAATTTCTGCGATTTCGAATCCGGCGTAGAATATCTGAGATAGCATTTGATTGTCGAATACAAAATCATCTGAATTTGCTTCATAATTTATTGCTTTGATAGAGCGAGCAGAAAATGCACGATAGCCCGTATGATATTCGCTCAATTTCTGACCAATCATAATATTTTGGAATAAAGTCAGAAAACGATTAGCGATATATTTATACAGCGGCATTCCGCCATTTCTAGCACCTTTGCCCAAAATTCTGGACCCAAGCACTACGTCATAGACTCCATTAGCGATGATATAAGCCATTGATGGAATTAATTTCGGAGTATATTGATAGTCAGGATGAAGCATAATCACTATATCTGCTTTTAATTCTAAGGCTTTACGATAGCATGATTTTTGATTTCCGCCATAACCTTTGTTATGCTCGTGCTTTATAATATGCTTTATTCCTAAGCGTTTAGCTGTTTCAATTGTGTTGTCCTTACTCGCATCGTCCACCAACACGACATCATCTACTATATCAAATGGAATTTCTTTATAAGTCATTTCCAATGTTTTTGCCGCATTATACGCAGGCAACACTACCACAATTCTTTTATTTTTCAGCATATTCCATATTTTGATTTATTAATAATTACTTTGAATTGCGTCTAAACAGACGCACAAATGTAGCAAAATTTTGAGTACCATTTTGCATTATTGCATCGCTTACTAATCGCACATCTTCAACTGTGTAAACAGCATTCGGATTATATTCCTTAATTATAGCGATTACTTCGCCAATTTGTTGACGCTGAATCACTAAAAACATAACTTTAACATTATCTGCCAACGTGCCTCGAGCATCAACGGAAGTAATTGTATATTGTTTTGAAAATAAATAATCGTTAAGAGCTGTTGCATCGTATTTTGTAATAATTCGTACTACTACCTGCCCCATAGCTAATTTATTCTCTAAATACATTCCAATATATGTTCCGCATGCAAATCCTACACCCCAAGCCAAGTAGTAGTACGGATTGTCTAAATTTTTCATTATCTGCGAAACGGCGGTTATCCAAACGAAAGATTCCACGAATCCGAGAACCGAGGCAAAAACTCTAAAGCCTTTGCCAAGCGATATTATTCGGATAGTACTAATGCTAACGTCAATTATTCTTGCGAATATTATAAACAAAGGAATCAGCACCCAAGGCACAATATTATGAGCAATCGAATTGAATATGTCCATAGCTTTTTTATTCCAAAAATTATTTAATATCTCTACAAACTACTCAAACGCTCTATCTCTAGTTTTATTTCCTCGATTTTTTTCGATATAGCTATTTAGCTTCTTCCGTTGAAAAACTCGCACCATTAACTTCTATCTGATAAGCCTGAATTATTTCATC
>CAZIIZ010000038.1:0-11296 GCA_964539225.1 uncultured Hyphomicrobiales bacterium
GATTAGCTACGCTGAACTCTAAGAAGAGTTTCCTGCATCCACTCGAAGACTCGTTACGCAGGAATGACAACCCTAAAAGATGTGTATAATATAGCAACTGGAGCTTACTCTATTACTCTAAACTTTAATGATAAATTCTTGATATTGTTAAGACTGTGTACAATACTCCTGATAATAATAGTCGTAATTGCAGCATAATAATATATTATTTGCATATAATAATATATTTCATTATATTGAATCTTATTAAAATATTCAGAAAAAAAAATTAACCGGTGCAATTATGTCTAATTTTCTGTTATCTGCATTTCGTAGTTTTTATTCGCATCATTCATCAATAGTTTTACTCTTTGATATTGATTCGCTTTGTATTATAGAAGCCAATCCTGAGGCTTGTAAGTTCTATGGATATAGTGAAGATGAAATGCGTGGTATGGCAATTAGGCAAATCTATTTTGAATCAGAATATCAATCATTTGTAGAATTGTTCAGTAACAAGGCTATCGATAATTCTGACATTAAATCCCAACATATTAAGTATAATGGGGAGTTAGCAGAGGTATCGATGCAGATTACTGCAATTGATGCGTCAACTTCTCCGTGTTATAAGCTATTTACTGTTACTGAATTAATCTCGCCTGAATTGTCTGTGCAAATGGAATTATCAGCGAAGCATCGTTTGGATTGTATTATTGAGGGTACGAATGTTGGCACCTGGGAATGGAATATTCAAACTGGCAAAACCATTTATAACGAACGCTGGGCTGAGATTATTGGCTACACCTTGGCTGAACTTTCTCCAGTTTCAATAAATACTTGGACTCAAATGGCTCATCCCGACGATTTGCTCAAAAGTGCAGACTTATTGCAAAAGCATTTCGATGGCGAAACTGAGTTCTATGAATTCGAATCCAGAATGAAACATAAAAATGGTGATTGGATTTGGGTGCTAGACAGAGGAAAGCTTATTAATCGAGATGAAGAAGGCAAACCACTGAAAATGTATGGTTCGCATCAAGATATTACTCAAAAAAAACAATTTGAAATACAACTTCTCCGAAATTCTAAAGAATTAGATGAGTTGAATAGTGAGTTGTTGTTTGAAGTCAAAGCTCGTAAAATTGTAGAAGAGATTTTAGTAGAACGTGAAGAAAATTTTACAAGTTTATTCGAAGCAATTGAGGACCTGATAATTATAGCTACTCCTGAGGGCAATATTCTGTTTGTAAATAATAAATTGCCAACAAAATTAGGACTCAGCAAAGAAGAATTATTAAAAATGCACGTATTAGAATTACATCCGGAAGAATATAGAAAAGAAGCTGAAGAAATTTTTGGGGCTATGTTCAAGGGAGAAAGAGATTATTGCCCGTTACCGCTCCAAATTAAATCAGGAGGCTATTTTCCGGTGGAAACTCGAATATGGCTTGGCAAATGGAATGGTAAAGATTGCGTTTTCGGAGTATCTAAGGATTTATCCAAACAGCAGGCGGCATTAGATAAATTCCGAAAGCTATTTGATAATAATCCGGCATTAATGGCTGTCAGTGAAATGCCAGGACGAACATTTACAGAGGTAAATCAGGCATTTCTTGAGAAATTAGGCTATTCAAAAGAAGAGCTTATTGGGAAAACTGCTACGGAATTAAATTTATTTATTGAGTCGGAAAAACAGATACGAATAACTGATGAATTAGAGAAAACAGGCAGAATCCGAGATGTTGAATTGCAAGTTAGGCATAAGAATGGTTCGATAATTCAGGGAATGTTTTCCGGCGAAATTTTAAATAATCAGGGTGAACTGAGCTTTTTGACTGTAATGCTGGATGTGAGCGAAGAACGAAAGCAAAGCGAATTAATAGATAAGTTTTTCGACGTAGGCTTGGATTTATTCTGTATTGCTAATACAGACGGATACTTTCTGAAGCTAAATAAAGCTTGGGAGCGAACCTTAGGATATACTCAAGACGAATTAATGTCGAAACAATTCCTCGAATTTGTGCATCCTGATGATTTGCAATCTACTATGGACGCTATTTCAGATCTATCGGCTCAACATACGATTCTTAATTTCCGCAACAGATTCAAGTCAAAAGACGGTAGCTATAAAAATATCGAATGGCGTTCGTATCCAGTAAATAATCTAATTTATGCGGCAGCCAGAGATATTACAGAGAGGCTTGTGATAGAAGAGAACATGAAAATCAGTGAGTCGTATTTGCGTGCAATTATTGAAAACCAACCCGGACTAGTATGGCTAAAAGATTCCGAAGGTAAATTCTTGACTATTAATCAAGCATTTGCGGATGCTTGCGGAGCTCCTAATCCGGAAGCAGTAGTTGGAAAAACTGATTTGGATATTTGGCCTCAAGATTTAGCAATCAAATATCGCGAAGATGATTTAGCTGTAATTCAGTCAAGGAAAGCCTATAGAACTGAAGAGGCAATATTTGACAAAGGCGAAATGCGTTGGTTCGAAACATTTAAAACTCTTATCTACACTCTTGAAGGGCGAATATTAGGTACTGCCGGCTATTCTTATGATATTACAGAACGAAAGCAAACTGAATTAGACCTTCGCACTAGCGAAATGAAATTCAGAACTTTATTTGAGACTTTACCTATAGGAATAACTATTGCTGATACTGATGGAAATATTCTAAATAGCAATAATGCTGCTGAAATCATATTGGGAATAACTCCCGAACAACAAAAGCAGCGTACTATAGACGGTACTGAATGGCGGATAATCAAATCGGATGGTACATTGATGCCGAGCGAAGAATATGCCAGCGTCCGAGCATTGAACGAAAACCGCCCTATTTGCGGAGTAGAAATGGGAGTCGAAAGAGGTCGGGACGATATGGCGTGGATAATTGTAAATGCTTCCCCGATTCCTGAATTAGGAGTAGTAATATCTTACCAAGAAATTACTGAATTAAAAAAAGCACAAGACAACGTTTATAAAAGCGAAGAAAAATTAAGAGCTATCTTTGACTCTGCTAATGTGTCGATTAGTATTGCGGATAAGAATGGCAACTTTGTAATGTTTAACCAAGCATTCGAAAATTTCCTTGGATATAGTAGAGACGAATTATTAAAGATAAAGAATACGGATATTACCTATCCTGATGATTTACCAATTACCGCTGAGCTTTTCTCGCAGATATTAAACAATGAAATTAATCATTACAGAAGAATCAAAAGGTATCTTCGCAAAAATGGCGAAATAGTATGGGGCGATTTATCAGTATCGCCTATTAAAAGCCAAGATGATAAGATTGAGTTTGTAGTTGCAATTATCAGTGATATTTCCGAACAAAAGGAATCTGAACAGAAATTAGTACAACTCAAAGAGCAATTCGAATTAGCCGTTGATGGAAGTAATGATGGAATTTGGGATTGGAATTTAGTAACCAACGAGCTATATTTATCGCCGAAATGGAAAGCAATGCTTGGCTATGCCGACGAGGAATTACCAAATCATTTTGATACATTTGAAGAGCTTCTTTATCCGGACGATAAAGAAAGGGTAATAAAAATAATTACCGACTATTTAACTCTTAAAACTAATATTTATGAGATTGAATTCCGATTTAGACATAAACAAGGACACTTTATATGGATACTTGCACGAGGCAAAGCCCTTTGGGATGCGGAAGGCAAACCATATAGAATGGCGGGTTCGCATAGCGATATTACTCATCGCAAAGAAGCAGACGATAAAATTTATAAATTTGCTCAAGATATTGAATGGGCTAATTGGGAATTGAAAAACGAAATAGAAACTCGTAAGATGACCGAAGTGCTATTGCAAGAAGCTGTAGAAGAAGCCAAAAAAGCAAATCAAGCCAAGTCAGAATTCCTAGCGAATATGAGCCACGAGATCCGTACGCCTATGAATTCTATTCTCGGATTCTCGGAAGTAATGCTGAATACAGTCGAAAGCCCAAAGCATCGCGGTTATTTAGAGACTATTTTAAATAGCGGTAAAACTCTACTTTCTTTAATCAATGATATTTTGGATTTATCAAAGATAGAAGCCGGGAAAATATCTATTTCGAATACTTGCTTCGATTTAAAAGCAGTTATCGGCGATATACAAAAGCTGTTTGAGCAGAAGACAAACGAAAAGAACATAATATTTGATGTCCATATTCCGTCTGAATTCCCGAATTCTATCGAGTCCGACGAGTTACGTATTAGACAAATACTATTGAATTTAATTGGCAATGCTGTAAAGTTTACTGAAAAAGGATTTGTCAAAATTAGTTTAGATATTCTCAAAATGCAGAACGATTTGATTGATTTCTCAATAAACGTAATTGACTCAGGAATCGGAATTTCGCACGATGCCCATGAGTCCGTTTTTGAATCTTTTAAACAGCAAGCTGGGCAAGACTCCAGACAGTACGGCGGCACCGGATTAGGTTTGTCTATTACCAAACGTTTATGCGAATTAATGGGTGGCGAAATTCAATTATTAAGCGAAGTCGGCAAAGGTTCAACTTTTACTGTCAGCTTTGCATCGGTCAGATATTCTAGTCAGAATATAGACAACACAGTGAATAATAAATGGAATCATAAAATTGAGTTTTCTCCGGCAATATTGATGGTAGTCGATGATGTCTCGCACAACCGAGAATTAATTGAATCATATTTGGAAGAATATAATCTAAATATTATCCAAGCCAATACCGGAAAAGACGCTATAGAAAAGGCAATTATTTACAATCCGGATTTGATACTAATGGACTTGAGAATGCCCATTATGAATGGATACGAAGCTACTAAGCATATCAAAGCTGATGCTACTATTAAGCATATTCCGATAGTGGCGTTTACTGCATCCATAATGCAAAGTCAAGCGGACAAATTACTCGATACATTCGACGGATATGTTCGCAAACCTGTGTCGAAGCAGGAATTGCTATACGAATTAATGAAGCATTTGCCTTATAAAGAAATTGAACAAATTGCCGAGCAACAAAGTGCATTAAATTTAACTGATGAACTTCGTAATTTCGGAGAATTATTCGGAGAAATTAAAGAATTCTTCCAATCGGAATTAGCCGATGAAATTGATAATGCTTTATTACTGATGAATCCGGCTACCTTTAGATTGATAATCGAAAAGTTAATTGATTTGGCAAATAAATATAAAATAAAATCGCTTAAAGCTAAATGTGATGAATTGACAGATGAACTCGATGGATACGATTTTGAGAAAGTCGAGAATAAATTAACAGAAGTAAAAACAACTTTTTTAGGGATCTAGATGGAAAACATAGAGAATCAAGTAGAAAAATACTCGATATTAATAGTCGATGATCAACCGAATAATATAAAAGTAATTTCTAATGTTTTAAGCGACGGCTACAATCTTTATATTGCAAATAGCGGTGAAAAAGCCCTACAAATATTAGAAAAGGTGCAGCCGGATTTGATTCTGCTCGATATTATGATGCCCGGTATGAGCGGCTTCGAGGTTTGCGAAATTATCAAATCCAAAGAAGCAATTAAGGAAATACCGATTATATTTCTAACAGCTAAAGCCGAGACTGACGATATTATTCAAGGGTTCGAACTCGGAGCAGTAGATTATATCACGAAACCATTTAGCACTAAAGAAGTCAATGTAAGAATAAAGAATCATATATCATTAGCCGTTGCCGTAAAAACTATCAAAATGCAGAATCAATTAATGGCACAGTTTCAAAGAAATTTGATAAAAATGAATGAAGATTTGATAGCATCGAAAGATGCAATAGAGCAAAATGCTTTTGAATTGAACGTGTTGAATAGCCGCTTGCTCGAATCGGAGGAAAGCCTGCAAATGACTAATCAAAAGCTAATTGTGTCTAATCAGGAGAAAGATAAATTCTTCTCTATCATAGCTCACGATTTGCGTAGCCCGTTTTCCGGATTTTTAGGTATGATAGAATTATTAGCTAACGAACCGGATACTTTTACTCACTCGGAACTCAATGATTTCATGCATAATATGAGTCACACTGCTAACAATTTATATAAGTTATTAGAAAACTTATTGCAATGGGCTAGAATGCAACGCGGTAATATGGCTTTTAATATGGAGCCAATATTCCTTGAATATTTAGTATCGTCAAATATCGAAATTATTTCGGCGAATGCAAATGCGAAAAACATTCAAATTATAAATCATATTTCAAACGAAATGAAAGTAAATGCAGACGAAGCAATGTTAAATGGTGTATTTAGGAATTTACTGTCCAATGCTGTAAAATTTACTCCAATAGATGGGAGAATTGAAATCGGAATATTCGACAACGATCCCGTTAAATATCCAGATATTCCTAATGATCAGGCAATTATATATGTACGTGATAGCGGAATCGGTATCCCGCCGGAGTTGCTTAAAAAACTTTTTACACTTGGAGAAAAGACTTCTCGCCCTGGCACCGAAGGCGAATCAAGCACTGGATTAGGACTATTACTTTGCAAAGACTTTATCGAGAAACACAATGGTAAGTTTTGGGTAGAAAGTATCGAAAATGAAGGAGCATCCTTCTGCTTCTCACTCCCTAAAATATAACAATTGGAAGAATAGAAAACCTTCGGAAGATAGGAAATAATTCCACCTTCCGACAGCTTCTTAGTCTGTCGGAAGGTTTTTAGCAAATAAGGTTTGTAGTAGAATTGAGGATTTGGCTACTAAGCTTGAAGATACTTAAAGTTCGTAGGAAATAATACCATCCTACACCCGCATTAATGTTTGCAAGGCAAGCTAAAATGGAATGTACTGCCTACGCCTTTTTCACTTTCAGCCCATATTTTGCCGCCCAACATTTCAATATATGCTTTTGAAATTGCCAACCCCAAACCTGAACCTTCGTAGCCTCTCGACAAAGAATCGCTTTCCTGGCGGAAACGATGAAAAATAATTCCTAAATTTTCCGGACTAATCCCAGAACCCGTATCCTGAACATAAAATTCTATTTCTTTGCATTTCTTTATATATCCGATTTTAATAAATCCGTGCTTGGTAAACTTAATAGCATTCTTAACTAAGTTAGTCAATATAGCATATATTTTAATTTGATCCGAAACAATCACAATATCGTTATTGTCAGGAATATGGCGACTAAAATCAATACCTTTGCTGTCTGTTTCGAGTTTGAAGAAAGTATAGATATCATTGATTTGTTCATTGATGCTCATTTCTGCATTATTTACCTCCATCAATCCGGATTCAATTTTCGAAATATCTATAATATCATTGATAATATTCAGCATCGTTGCCCCGCTTTTTTCGATAATATCGACAAATTCGATAATCTCGTCTCTAGTTAAATCGGGTTCTCTTAATAAACTTGTAAACCCAATTATCCCATTCATCGGAGTCCTAATCTCGTGGCTCATATTGGCAAGGAATGCCGATTTCAATCGGTCGCTTTCTTCTGCTTTATTTTTGGATTTCAGCAATTCTTGCTCCATAAACTTTCGTTCAGAGATATCAATCATTGTGCAAAGGCATTGCTCATTATTTTCGGTAGCGATGCCGGAAAGATATATGTATTTGGTCTCGCCGCCAGTATCTATAATCAATTCGCAACATTCTTTAGTTGAATTATTAAATATATTATCGAGAAAAGCTGCAAATGTATGCTTTGAAGCTTCGGCGATAAACAATCCAAATCTTTTATTGACTAAATGAGAACGATTAACGCCTAACATTATCGAGCCGGTAAGATTCACTTCTGTAATTACGCCGAATTGAGAAAGGATGAAATAACCGCATGGAGCGAAATCAAAGAATTCGTAATACTTTTCGACTAACTCTTGGACTTGAGATTTAGCTTCCATGAGTTCTTCGTTTTGCATCTCTAATTCTATTTGATGCACTTCTAACTCGTGAATCAATTCCATCGTATCGATTCCAGTCTCGACAGCATGATGCCTCGACTTTTTATTTTGAACCTTTAATTCTGCCCTCTCTCTCACAGATTCAGCAGTTGAATGGCTACTTATATCCTTCATAATTACACCGGCAATACATTGTAATTTTTATTTCAATAATCAAATATAATCAATATTTTGCAAATTATGCCATTAATTCGAAAAAATCTGTAATATTATCAATTACTTCCTTGGGAAATCAAGAAAATTTAATCATTAGGAGCGTAGCCAAGGAATCATTCTTTCGATTCAGCATAGCTAATCCAATAATTGTCTGAACCATTGATTTACCTGATTATTGTGATTAAGATGATTTTAAGAATAGTAAGACCGTTGAAAACTCAGCAACCTTGTCTTTGTCATTCCTGCGGAACGAGTCTTCGAGTGGAGGCAGAAATCTATAACACTTGTAATGGTAATAATTTACGGATTGTAAGATATTGATATGTATTTCTAGTTCTATTATTGAAATATTTTTAAATTGACTTTTTGCAACGGTCTTATAGTTAAACTTCTCAATCATCTTCATCAATTCAATCTGCTTAATCAATGGTTCAGACAATCTTCAACCACGTGGTGGTGTACTAGTAGTATTGAATAAATTTTTATTATCATAGTGGCTGTCACATAAGTAGTCATTCTGAACGTAGCGAAGAATCCATTCTTCCGTAACTTACTGGTATTATTGGATGCTTCGCTACGCTCCTAATGACACAGAAGCTAGTCGGAACGTTTACAAAAGCTAAATAAATATAGTATCGTCATACTGAGGTCTCAAAGAAAACTTCGTTTTCACTAAAAGGAAATGACACGCATCAGTATAAAATATTTCGTCATTCTGAACGAAGTGAAGAATGACGAATTTATTATTTACGTTCAAAGCTGTACTGTTTCATTTTCTTTTTGACCTCAGAATGACTACTTATAGGATAGCCATAATATTTTCAAATAAGCCTATTTTATTTCCATCAATACTTTTACAGCTCCAGTTACTTTATCGGAATCAACATAGCCTATTGCACCAGAAGTAGAAGCAACTTTGTTAACCATATCGTCTTCTGAGCCTACGTTCAAAGGCGGATTGCCGTTACCGGTCAATTTCTTCTTCATCCAAATCTGTTTAAATTCAGAAATCGATTTGTCGAAAGTACCGAAAAAACTCTTTTTAGTTGGAGTTTCGGAGCTATAATCGAAAACTTTAATTTTGTTTCCGCCAAATTCGGCAATATCTAATGTATAAACATCTAATAGTTTCGCTTTATTTATTGAACTTATTTTTACGTCTTTGTTTGCAATTACTGCAATTTTTGCGATTGACGCTACTGGCAATACTGTGCATATAATTAATGCTAATAATAATTTTTTCATATCTATATTCTCCTTATTTCTCTCTTAAATATTAATTAGTTAATTAAAATGCTATACTGGTGCCGACGACCATAAATATTTCGCTATAATCGGTTTTAGTCCAGTTAGTATAGTCGTGAGTGTTGTCGTACTTCACATTGTGTTGCACTAATTGAGCTTTCAGTACTACGTTGTCGTTTACTTGCCATCCTGCTCCGAAAGAAAATCCTTTGTAGCCTTCAGTACCGAAATAATAAGGATTAATTTCGTCATCTAAGTAATCATACATTACGTAGCCATAAATATTGTCAGTAAAATTATATTGCAAAGTAGCGAAGTAAGATAATTTATCCAAACCGGAGCCGATAAACATTTTATTCTTTGAATTTGCATATTTGAAGAATTCTTTAGTTGTCATGGTTTTTTCTTTTGGATAACCGTATGCGTCTAAATCATATACATCTTTAAAAGTAACATTATGATTATCAATGTCAGATTTGTTCATCATATACTCTCCACTTAAAGTAAAGCCAGCAAATTTGAATGAAAAATCTGCTCCTATACGAATTCTGCCAATAGCTCCAAGATTGGCTGTTTGAACACTAAAAAAATTGGTATCAATAGAAGTTGGGTCATTTGGCTTTTGGGGATCATTGGGATTGATAGGATTTTGACCGTCGGTCCATTTGAATTTATCTTGATTGCCTACGTCAGCAGAAGCAGATACTCCAACTTTTAAATCACCAACTCTTAGACCCAATCTACCACCATAGCCTAAATATGGAGAAGCTCCTTGACCATAAGCTACGTAATATGGCTTTAAGTCGTTAGTGGGCGATGAATGGAAAGCATTTACTGTGTGGTTGATATATGCAGCATAATCCATTTTAATATCATCGCTTAACGGCATATAACCTGATAAGTGAACTAATGCTTTTTGAGGCAATATATCGAATATATCGACTAAATTACCAATTGTAGCTTCGTAAATTTGTGGACGTATCAAGTACGGCAAGAGCGGAGTGCGATTGTAAATCTGGAACATAGAGTTAAACTCAGGGATTACCTGACCAAATTTTAAATTAACATAATTGTTCGGTTCCCATTTCAAATATGCTTCTTGCAGATTGAAAGCTCCCCATTGTTTGTCGGTAGAAAAGTTGTTTATCAATTCGAAATTGATAAATGTAGAAAGATTGTTGTCGAAGTCTGCTGATAAGAAAAAGTTGCCCTGCGAAATACCACCGGTATTGTATTTAACTTTGTCCCAATAATCTTGATCTGACTGGAAGTGCCAGAATATCGGCTGAATAAAGCCGAAGAACTGCACATTGTCCATCGCCTTAACTCCTTGAGCAAAAATAAAGGCGGCAAATAGTAAAATAAATTTCTTCATAATTCCCTCGTAATAATAATTTTAACATAATTCAATATACAATGACTTCATTTTTATATACAACACCACTGCGTCATATATAGCAATATAGACAATTATTCATATTTTTACCATTGTTCATATTTAACACTAAGTGAAAACTTAGATAGCCTTGATTTGTAGCTTGAGCAAAATTGCGATGCAACTAAACTCGGTTGCAAAATATAATAAATATTTTAAAAAAGCAAATAAAATATTTATATTTTCAAAAATAATATTTGATAGATGAAAATATTTATTGAAACAATATAGGTAGTGCAGTTGATTAGCTCTTTAAAGACTCTTATAATACAATTAATTACGCTACTAAATCGTTTATGTAAGTTAGTGAAATTATTCAAATTCAGTTTAAAGAAATAAAATATGGATTTCGCAAACGCACCGATAGCAACATTATTGCTGTTAATCACAGTTGGAATTAGCCTTTATGGATTATATTTGAAACCTTCCCTCATTGACAGTTGGGTATTGCGTCCGTATAATTTTATTCATCGGAGACAATGGTACACCATTATCACCAGTGGCTTCATTCATGCCGCTATAGGTCATTTGTTTTTCAATAGGTTCTCCTTCTTC
>CAZIIZ010000039.1:0-10821 GCA_964539225.1 uncultured Hyphomicrobiales bacterium
GTTCAGACGTGTGCTCTTCCGATCTCTTCGCTCTTCGTTCTGCAATTGTCAATCAAGACTCCAAAGGCACACTTTCAGCTGTATATTCAATAATTGCCGGTATCAGCATGCCTTTTTTCATATTTATCTTGCCAAGGATTTCTTCTGGACTTCATCCCGGCTCTGCGGACAATTCAGAAGCACCAATAATAGGGACTGGCGTATCAATTCTAGACTCTTCCCTGCTTTACTCATTCTCGCTGTCGTTATTTGCATTTACTGCTTTGTTTTTCATGCTGTATCATCTTCATAATGAGAAATTAGAGAAACAGAATAATTAGCGAATATGTTAACTTGCTCGCACTATCTCTAATTATTATAACCTTCGTAATCAATATTTTAAATTATTTTTCGTAATTTGCGTACTTATTATTTAAACATATAACGAAACGATTCAATGAATATTCCCGCAAATAAAGTAAGAATACACGATAAAGAATTCGAGATTGCATATCACCACGAATATTTACAAGAAATAATCACGGAATTAGCCAATAGAATTAATGCTGATTATTCCGGTAAAACCATTACTTTCCTAATTGTTCTAAAGGGAGCAATGCCATTTGCTGTTGATTTGATGAAATCAATTAATTGCGAGTGCATCGTCGAGACTATCTCTGCGAAGAGCTATGGCAACGGAATGAAAAGTAGCGGCGATGTCAGAATATTTCCCGATGATTTATCAGTCGAAGGCAAAGAAATTATTATTATCGAAGATATAGTTGACACTGGCAGAACCCTATCAGCACTTAAACAGAAGCTAAATCTTCAAAATCCCAATAGTATAGAGATAGCTTCATTATTCTCCAAGCCAGCTCAAAGAGAAGTAGAAATTGATGTGAAATACATCGGCATAGAAATACCGCCGAAATTCATAGTAGGCTACGGTTTAGATTATGCAGAACACGGCAGACAATTGCCAGCTGTTTATCAACTGTGCGGTGAGTAAATTTTGCATTTGGATTACTTTCATAAAAAAAATCCTTGCCATATCCAATCAGGAATTAAGCAAGGATTTTTTAATAATAAGAACTTCGGATGATCTAATTTGGAATTAATTCCACTTGATGCTCTTAACCATTTTATCGAAAGCTGGTTTGTACAATTTAGCGTCTGGTTTGTAATAGTTTACAAATATTCTGTACAATTTTCCGCCTTGAAGCACGAAATACATTTTAGAATCTAAATCAGCTTTAGCTTTGTAATTAAACATACCGGCAGCAGTACCGCCAACAGAAACTTTAGTAGCTTCGCCGAATTTTTTAGCATTATCTTCTAAAATTTTATCTAATTTATTGCCTTTAGCATCTAAGATGTCGATCTGTACGAAGCTGTCGCCTCTTCTATCGCCACTATAAGTAAACGATTTGTCGGAAGTTTTTGCTTTGAAATTATCAGGGATTTGGATTGAGAATCCTTGACCATTAGAAGCTACAAATTTGTCAGTTGGTCCAGGCAATGTATCAACTTGAGTAATTGTCTTAGGTCCGGTTACTTGCGGAGTAACTCCTAATTTCAAAGAAGCAAGAATAGTTTGGAATTTTGGTTTTAATGCTTCATATTGATCGCCGATTACATCAAAAGTAATAACATTTACCATGTGAGAATCTTTAGCTGCATAGTAGAATTCGCCATTGAATTTACTGGTTTTGAAATCAAAAGCGTAAGTTTGCTTTTGTGCAGGCACACCATCAATAGTTACAGCAGTTGGAGCTCCATAGATAGAAGCATCAAATTGTCTGGCGGCATCAATAGTTTGTTGAATTGTTTTGCCTTCTTCTACTTTGAGCGTATTGATATAAATTCTGGCTCCGGGTACGTCTTCGCCTTCCATATTAGTAATATTCAAGAACTCTCTTTTGGCTTCAGCAGAAGAATATGCAACGAAACTGCGTCCGGCATCATTACCTTTAGACCAAGCTTTAGGATATTTTACTTCTAATCCCGAAACAGGATCTTTGTATGTATCCATTTCATTCATTTCCGGGTTAGCGGATTTTTTGCCACCGCAACTCGAAATAATTAAAGCTACGAAAGCTAAGAATAGTGAATTAGTGAAAAATCTTTTCATCGAACGATCTCCCAATTTGGTTATTAATATATTAAACTTTTAAATATTACTCAATTTAATGATTTTTTTTCAAATAATAAAATATTTTTATTATTTGATTAAAATTACATTTTCAAGCCTTCCTTTATCCATTGCTTCAATCCGGCAATTTGATTATCGTTTATTCGGAAATCAAGCAGCGGAGTATGCACTACTTTCTTTTCCAAAATTTGAATCAATAAACTTTGTTCCGGTTTGCCAGACCATACCATAGTTCCGGAATAAGCTGTAGTTAGGTCATAGTACGTATCCAAAGCCAATCCAGATTTCAAATCAAAAGCATTATGGCAACCGCCCGCAGCACAAGTAAATTTCATCAAAGGCTGCACATGATAAGTATAGGACACGTTCGAATCCGGAAATTTAATATCGCTTGGCACTGATACAGTATTATCCGAACAAGAATTATTAAGCAAGGAACAGCACGCTATAATTATAGCAGCAAATAACAAACTAAACTTATTCGAATATTTCATATTAATAGCTTTCTTCAATTGACGGAAATGTTTTATTGCGAATATCTTCGCCATACTGCTTAACAGAAGTCCGCACTACATCATACAAATTAGCGTAACGACGCACAAATCTCGGTTGGAAATCTATAGTCAATCCGAGCATATCTGTATATACTAATATTTGTCCGTCGCAATGCGGTCCGGCTCCAATACCTATAGTCGGAATAGATATAGCATTAGTTACTTTTTCGGCTAATTGATAGGGAATTTTCTCTAATACGATAGAGAAAGCTCCGGCTTCTTCTAATTTCAGAGCATCTTCGTAAATTCTGTCCGCTTCTTTTTGATCTTTTCCTCTTGCCCTATATGAGCCAAATTTATTAATACTTTGAGGAGTTAGTCCCAAATGTCCCATCACTGGAATTCCAGCATCAGTCATTCTTTGAATTGCATCTAGAATGATAGGATTAGCTCCTTCTAATTTTACGGCTTCGCATCCAGCTTCTTTCATAATACGTCCGGCATTGGTGAATGCTAAATCCGCAGAAACTTGATAAGTCATAAATGGCATATCTACGACTATGAGTGGACGCTTCGCCCCATTCACAACCGCCTTAGTATGATAAATCATATCTTCTAAGGTAACAGGCAGAGTAGTCTCATGCCCCTGCACGATATTACCCAAAGAATCGCCGACTAATATTACATCAACGCAGGTTTCGTCGAATATTCTGGCAATTAGAGCATCATACGCAGTTAGACACACGATTTTTTGGTCTGATTTTTTCATTTCCAATAATCGCAAAGTAGTAATCTTTTTGTTTACTCTGTCTGAATCTGTGATATAGTTCATTTGTTATTTCTTCATACTTACACATTAATTCTATTTTATGTTTACAAAATTAACTAACAAAATCTTCCTTTCAAATATAATTTTTCTACATTTAGCATTTTCCGAGTAATTATCCCAAAATAAGCGTAATAATCAAGTATTTATTGAGAATATTCAAAATAATAAAAAAAACATTTGAATATTACAAAAAAAAGTTATAATTTGAAGTGTAGTAATTGACATCTGGATTACTAAAAACGAAGTTTAACCATTTATATGGTGTGGCATAGGTATGAATCAAAAAGAAATAATAGAACTGTTCCAAAATAGTGATTCCCCGGATCAGAGACGACACGCAGCAGAGCTTCTAGCTTCTGCTCCTGATTTTGATGCCCTTTCGGCAGAAGTATTAGTAAACGGACTTAAAGACAAAGATATTGGTGTTCGAGATTTAGTCTTTAGAATACTCCAATCTCGTGATATTGAACATTTAAAATTGATAAATCAATTCGTAGTGCATTTAATTGCAGACGAAAACATTGAAATTCGCAATTTATGTGCGGAAATATTAAAATTAACTGGTGTATATAGCCCGGAAGTATTTTTGCAATATTTGCATCACTCAGATATTCATATCAGGCAATTTGCTGTAGATATTTGCTCGGCTGTAGAGAGCGATTTAATATTATTTGAATTGAAATGTTTACTGGCTAAGGAAGAATCTACCAATGTACGAGCATCGTTAATCGAAGCTTTGGGCAATTTTAAGGATACTGAAGCTGAGACTTTGCTTATTAATCAATTCAATCAAGAAATAGATTTGAAGCCTGTAGTGATTGATGCTTTAGCGAAATTCGGCACATCTAAATCTGAGGAATTTATTATCTCAATTTTAGAATCCGATACTGATGAATTCATTAAAATTGCTTGTTTGGACGCATTATCTTCTTTTTCTTCAAATGAAATGCTACTTGACAAGTTATTGACCAATATGTATCATTTCCCGAAACCAATTAGATCTATGGTTTTGATGGCGATAGTATTGATAAGTGAACGAATTAATAAAACAATTGAATACGACGAAAAGTTTCAAGAGATAGCAAAAGCGGCTCTCTCAGAAGAAGACGAAATGATTATTTATTCGGGATTGAGAGTATTAGGCACTAATATCAGCGATACCGAGATACCAATATTAGCTTCGGTAATATTACGCGAATCGACTCTGATTATGCACACAGTATTAGAAATACTTGTAACTATGAAACGAGAAGATTTTTTGACTATTTTGTTAAAAGAAATAATCAATCAGACTTATAATCAAGGTTCGATACAGAATTTAATTTCTTTATTGCCCGAAGCCATATTAAAATATAATGCTCCTCACTCAGTACGATTATTCCAAAAAGTGCTTTTTGATTTGCTTATAGAAGAATTAATTGATCCGTCAGTAAATAATTTGGAATCAATCCAGTCGTTAGATTGTAGTAATTTCAAAATATTGACGGAGCTAAACAGTGATACTATCCCTGATGAAATCAGGGAATTTACACAATACTTGTAAAATATGAATTTGTAATTTGCTATCTAAGTATTTTAGTAGTATTTTTGTGTTTTGACGTTTTTTTCGCAGAATTGTTTTTCTATATAAATAATTCAAGATTTAACAAGATAAATAAACTTTATGATGAATAGTAATTTGGACAATCAATTAATATTAAGCGACGCTACCTTCCGTGAATTACGAGACGTGGTATATGGTTTGTGCGGTATATATTATACTGAAAGCAAAAAATATCTGCTTGAGGGTAGAATAGCAAAGAGAATCACATCTCGAGGGCTGAAAACTTTCGAGGACTATCTTAGCTTATTGAAGTCGCCACAATCACGGCACGAGATGAACCAGTTATTCGAAGCAATAACCATTAATGAGACTTATTTTTTCAGAGCAGAACAGCAATTTGAAGCTTTTGAGAAAACAATCATGCCTGAATTAATCAAGTCAAAGTTAAATGTAACCAATCCTATAATTAGGATATGGAGTGCTGCTTCGTCCACCGGCGAAGAAGCATATACTTTAGCCATGATTTTATTAGAAAAAGTAAGACCAATATATCCCAATGCACAATTCCAAATATTGGGTAGTGATATAAATAATGCTGTATTAGAAACAGCAAGGAAAGGCATTTATAAAGAATATTCTGTCCGGAACGTTCCGCCGAATTATCTTAATAAATATTTTACTAAGCAGGGCAATACTTATATTCTCTCTGATGATGTAAAAAAAATAGTAAAGTTTATGAACTTGAATTTGTATGATTCTGTCCAAATGAGAAGCATTCTCAATTGCGATATAGTATTCTGTTGTAATGTGTTAATCTATTTTGATATACCATCTAAGCAACAAGTAGTGTCATATTTGTACGATTCGCTTAATAAAGGCGGATACTTGTTCATAGGATATTCGGAATCATTGCACGGAATATCCAAAGCATTCAAATTAGTCCACCTGCCAAGAGCAATGGCATATAAAAAAGAGTAGTTATGAATAATATAAACGAATTTAAATCTTGCACGATATTAGTAGCTGAAGACTCGCCTTCTATTAGGAAGTTTATAGCTCTTTCATTGAAATTATTAGGACATAAAATAGTAATGGCAGTTGATGGTATGGACGCATTAGAGAAGCTTCCTCTTCAGCCCGTTGATTTAGTGATAACTGATTTGAATATGCCTAATTTAGATGGATTCAAATTGATTAAGTCTATCCGATCAGATCCTGAGTATCTGAAAGTGCCGATTATCATTTTATCGTCATTATCTAAAGAAGAAGATATCCAGGAAGGACTTGCTTCTGGAGCGAATTCATATTTGATTAAACCTTTTAATACTAAAAGAATCCAATATGAAGTAACTAAATATTTATTAAATATTTAATATTTTTGGAATTCGTCCGATAAAATACAAGTGAAATTAGAACAAAGAATATAAATAAAATAAAATAAAACAAAGGTGAAATATGCGTTTTTTAGTGGTCGATGACTCACCAACGATGCGAAGAATTGTAATCAATGCACTAAAAACATTCGGCTACGGAGAAATTTTAGAAGCTGAAGATGGTAATGAAGGACTAGCAAAGTTACAAGCAGAAAAAGTAGATTTTGTGATTACTGACTGGAATATGCCGAATATGACTGGATTGGAATTAACCCGAGCTATTCGTTCAAACGATGCCCTGAAGCATTTGCCTATCCTGATGGTAACCACTCGTGGTCTAAAACAAGATATAATTGAAGCTCTGCAAGCTAGAGTAAATAATTATGTAGTTAAGCCCTTCACTCCACAAGTGCTAAGGGAAAAAATTGATGCAGTCCTAAAAGCTGTTTCTGGAAATTAATATAGGAATTTTGACTATGAAAGAAATGGACATCTCTCTTTTACTCAAAAAAGCAGAAGAGCTTAGAGCATTATTTGTATTAGGACAAAGAGTTATTCCGTTCTTAGAAGAAATATTTATCTTCGTGAATGAAATAAAGCCACTTTTGGACGAAATCAATACCTCAATCAAGGATAATTTAAAAAAGATGCCGAATGCTTCTAAGCAATTATCGAAAGTAACCGAAGCGACGGAAAGATCAACTACCGAGATTATGGATATAGTAGATGGATTGTTTTATAAATCTGATATAATATCGTCCGATGTTAATAAATTAGAGGAAATGAATAATTCTAACAAAAGTAATCCTATTAAAATTATCGAATTAATATCAAAAGCTATGGAAACTGATATTACTTCGCAAGATTTAGTAATGCAATTAACTTCCGAAATCCAAAATTTCAAGAACTCTAAAGATTCAGAATTTGGAGAGATAGTAGTTAAAACCAATACAATGCTCAGTAGCATTAAAGATGATTCTAATTCGATAATGATGTCTCTACAAGTTCAAGACATTACTTCGCAGCAAATCGCTGCCGTGAATCATCTATTGCAAACTGTGCAAGGCAAATTGTCCTTAATTATGGATAAATTCAAGAATAGCGACATTGGCGAATTAGTTGGTAATTCTACTCCAGATCATCACGTCGAAGGTACGAATATTTCGAAATTACACAGAGATATAGCTTTCGATCCGGATGCAGTAGATTCTATAACTAACAGAGAAACTAGACAGGGCGATGTGGATGATATGATTAATTCGTTTAGCAATCCAGAATCATCAGATTCTACGCCAATAGTTGACGATGGTCCAGCTTCTCAAGACGACATAGACAGTATGTTCTCTATGATGAACGATGAAACTGTTGCTCCAGCTCCTCCCGCTGTTGTCGTTGCCGAACCAATTGTAAAGCAATACCAGCCGGCTCCTCCGGTTGCTCCGGTAATACAGACCATTCCGACTCCAAATATAACCATAGAAGAAGACGATTTTGATGATTTTTCACAAGATGATATTGATGCATTATTTGGGAATTAATCCGTATGGCAAGCCAATTTTTAGATAGTGATTTACAAGAACTTTTTGATAGTTTTTTAGTAGAAACAAGCGAAATTCTTGAGGCATTAACTCATGATTTGATGATATTAGAAAATGAACCAAAAAACTTTGACTTGCTAAATCGTATTTTCAGAGGCTTCCATACAATCAAGGGTACTTCTTCGTTTATGGGATTTGAAGAAATTGCCACTATCACCCATCACGCTGAGGAAATACTTAATAAATTACGACGCGACGAACTAAATGCTAATTTACAAATAATTGACGTTCTGCTAGAAGTTCACGATATTATTAGTATGCTCATCGAACGAATCAAAGAAGGGAAAATCAAGCCCTATGATTATTCGGCAATTATATCGAAGATAGAAGCCCTTAAAGTACCAAGTGGCTCTATTCCTTCGACATTCCCCTTTATTTCTCCATCTGTAAAATCCCCCATAATCGAGCCTATTCCTCCGATAGCAACCGAAAGTATTGCATCGGAAAGTGCTATTGATATGGTATTGAACAACCCTGATTTATTTTCAGATAGTGGCGATTTTACAGACGAAGAACTAGCCCTACTTCAAGCTGCCTTCAACGAAGTCAATAAAGATTTGAAAGATCAAAAAGATAAAGAATTTGCAGCACACGCTAAATTATTGCAAGCCTCTGCCGTACCAACAGATAAAGTCGATATTGATACTGACGAACCCCACGGTATAGCTTCGAAGACACAAAAAGCCGGAACAGAGACTATTCGTATTGATGTCAATAGAGTAGAAACAATGATGGATTTATCCGGAGAATTGGTTCTCGGCAGAAATAGATTGTCCCAAATTGCTTCAATATTAGAATCAGAGAACTGGAATAAAGAAAGATTAAGAGAATTAGCCGAAACTACTGCTCAAATTGATTTCATAACTTCGGAAATTCAATCTGCTGTTATGAAAATGCGAATGGTGCAAATAGCTAAATTATACCAGAAAGCTCCGCGTATTGTTCGAGATTTATCGAAAGAATTCGACAAAAAGATTGAATTAGTATTGTTAGGCGAAGAAACTGAAATCGACCGTGGAATAATTGAAGAGCTTAATGATCCTTTAGTTCACATGATTAGAAACTCTTGCGACCACGGGATAGAATCGTCAGTAGAAAGAATTAATTCCGGCAAACCGGCTCAAGGCATAATTACTATAAATGCTTATCAAGAAGGCAATGCTATTGTCTTAAAAATCAGCGATGACGGCAAAGGGATGAATCCAGAATTCCTAAGGCAAAAAGCTATTGAAAAAGGTTTAACTACCCAAGAACAAGCGAATTCCATGACAGACAAAGAAGCACTACAACTAATTTTCGCTCCGGGATTCTCTACGGCTGCAAAAGTAACAAGTGTGTCCGGACGAGGAGTCGGTATGGACGTAGTACGCACCAATATCCAAAAATTAAAGGGTATTATCGAAATTGATTCTACTATGGGCAAAGGTTCAACCTTCACAATTAAGCTCCCACTTACTTTAGCCATTATCCAAGGGCTATTAGTAAAAGTAAATAACGAAGAATACGCTATTCCTCTGAGTGCTGTAATCGAAGTAGTCGCTGTCGATCAATCGAAAATTTATACAATTAACGGGCAGGAAGTAATCAAAGTGCGTGAGGAAGTAAGCCCATTAGTTCGATTAGATGCTTCTTTAGGCTGCAAAACAATCAAAAAAGAAATTCGGGGTTCTTATGTAGTATTAGTCGGATACGGCATCAAAAAAATTGGATTGGTTGTGGACGAACTGCTCGGACAGCAAGAAATTGTAATTAAGTCTTTAGGCGAATATTTAGGTAGTGTCAAGGCAATTGCCGGCTCCACTATACTCGGCGACGGACGTGTGATAATGATAATTGAAGTAAGCGAACTATTTACTTCTGCTCTTTAATTTCCCTTAGATTATTTTTAAAACTCCATTTTGTATTGATAGTAGCTATGAGTGATGAATTTGAAGATATGGATTATGACTACGATGAAGATTTATTCTCTGAAGAGTTTTCAACAGATGATATAGTTGACAGCAAATCCGACGAAGAAATTCTCGAAGAATTTTTAGAAGATGACCAACCCAATGTAATTAAAAAGGACACTCCCGAAAATAGAGATGGTAAATTAGTCGAATTAAATGATTTACTTAATTATAGCGAAGACAAAAGAAAAGAGAAATACTTCAGATTCGAATGGGGAGCTGAATTCCAAGTTGAGGAAGACGCACGACTTCAAGCCGGATTCAAGGATTTTTTAAATGCTCCGAAAATTTCTGGCGTTCAGCACGGCTATACCGATGCTAATAAAATACCACACGACAAAGTCAATAAAACAACAAATTCTGTACAAATAAAAGATATGCAGGAGTCTGATTCTGACGAGCCGGAATCTAAAAAATTTCAAAGCCATTATTCAACCATTATCATTAACAAGAATTCAGAAGATGAAATCTCCGGTATCGACGTAATATGCAATTGTGGGAATAGAACTAGAATTGAATTCGATTATGATGGTAATTTGAAATATGATGCTATCAACGAACACAATATTATCATTAAAGATCCATCTAAAGACCCTACCGTAATCAGCGATGTAATTACTCATCATATTATGGAATCACCACAGAATTACGAATCAGACGAGAATTACACTCAATCACTTATCCAAGAATTAGATGCCTTGGACAGAGGCGGAGCAGTCAATTTCGAGGGTTTACATCTGCCAACTATAGATGATTAAATCAAACTCCACTTATAATTCAATTTGCTAATAAATACAATTCCATTATTTTAAGAACATTCATAACAATCCAATATTAATAATAATGCTATCGACGCAAGAAATAGATTTTATCCGACTGAATTACAAGTCCGATATTAATAGAT
>CAZIIZ010000040.1:0-10773 GCA_964539225.1 uncultured Hyphomicrobiales bacterium
TATGCTGAAATCTGTTTGCAACGGTAAATTAAACTCAAATCTCGAACCTACTCCTTTGGCGGATGTTACTTTGATAGTACCGCCCATTAATTCAACCAAACCTTTTGCAATTGAAAGCCCCAAACCGGTGCCTTCATATCCACGACTAATCGCTAAATCTTCTTGATTAAATCGTTGGAACACACTATCGACATTTTCTTTAGCAATTCCCACGCCAGTATCTTCTACATAAAATGCGATAGAATTCATTTCTATTTTATAACCAAATTCTACTTTCCCGATATTCGTAAACTTAAACGCATTGTTAAGCAAATTATTTATAATTTGATATACTTTTTGATCATCGCAGACTATATTAATTTGCTCAAATCGTTCATCCACTTTGCAAATAAAATCAATACCTTTCGCAGCGAAATTATTTTGATACAGTTCGTATAGCTCAATAATTAAACCGCTTAGTTGGAATTCTCGTTCGCGAAGTTCGACCTGTCCTGAGTCAATTTTCGAAATTTCTAAAACGTCGTTAACAGTATTGAGCAGTCGATAGCAACTGGAATTAAGTATTCCGGCATACTCGATTCTGTCTTCTTCCGTCAAATCCGGTTCAATCATTATCTGCGAATATCCAATAATTCCGTTCATTGGTGTACGAATTTCGTGACTCATATTTGCCAAGAATGCAGATTTTAGTCTATCACTTTCCTGGGCTCTTTCCTTTTCAATTTGTAATTCTTTTTGAATTCTTTTGATTTCATCAATGTTTTTAATGAATCCTAATATACTCCCGTTGTTTAATTTTCTTGCACTTAATAATCCATAGAAATATGAGTTATCCTTACGTTTGAATATTAATTCATCTTGATATGTTCCGAGTTTATCCAGTATCATAAATGATTCAACAGCTCTTTGAACCTCAGAATCGTGAACCGACTGCGAGACATGCAATTGAATAAATTCCTCTCGATTATAGCCGAAACTCTTTCTTGCTGTTTCATTCAAATCTAAGAAATTGCCGTTGCTATCGAACATAACGATAATATCTGGTGCATTTTCAATATAACCTCGGAATTTAGCTTCACTCTTCTGAAGTGCTAATTCGCTTTTCATTCTTTCTAATTCCGCAGCAGCTCGAATAGAGACTAATTGTATAATAGTTTCTGTCAAGTATTCATTCTTCAAAGGATGCCTTCCAATGGCAGCAATTAATCCTATTGATTTACCTTCAGAATCTCTTAGTGTAGTGCCAACATAGCTTTCGGCAAGCATATCTTGCAGTATTTGATCATTGGGGAATTTATGCCTAACCCCACTTGAGAATTTACAGATACTTTTGCCTACAACATCACCGCAAGGAGTGTCGTATAAAGTATAGTGTACGTTGTCTTCAAAATTGCCATCGTAATATATTGACAGAGTTTGGGCAGATTGATTGTCTTCGCTCAATTCATCAATACATATATATTCCATATCCAATACTTCTGCTAAGTGTTTCGATAATGACTGGAAAAATTCTTTGCTATTATTACCATGAGCCGTTTGTAAAAGGAATTGCTGAGTTTTGTCAATGATTATTTTATCGCTAATATCATATCCTTGAGCAATCGTTGCAATAATATTTTCTGAATTTGAATCCAATACATTAGCTGAACTCCACAACAAAGTTTTCAATTCCCCATCATTTCGTTTTATTTTTAGTTCGATATTTTCCCATCGGTCTCCTTTGATTGCCTTGTTAATATATTCAATAGTAGATTCTCTTGCATCGTCAGGGAACAAGAAGTCAATACTTTGACCAATTATATCGACGGAGGAATAGCCACTAATTTGCTCAAAAGCATTATTAAATCGAGTGATGAGTAATTCATTATTCCATACAACTATTGGAGCGTAAGCATAATTGATTAACTTCTCCAAATACTCATTTGTTTCACTCAAGGTTTCTTCGCGATGAATTTGCTCAGTTATGTCCTCGAGTATATGCACAGCCCCTAAAAATTCATTATTATCACTTATTATTGGGTCGATAGATACTTTAAATATCCCTTTATCGACGTTTAGGGTCATTGATTCGCGAACCAACGATTTTTTAGATCTTAGGAAAGGACAATCAATAACATATTCTTTACTGTGATGAACTAATTTATAGCATTGCTCACCGAATAAAATATCATTGGCATCTTTATCCACGAATTGGTTATATGCTAGATTAGTCTGTAAAATTATTCCATTGGTATCTAATAATGCAATAGGATTAGTAATTGCATCGAAAGTAATTTTCCATTTGGTATTGGCTAATTCTAATTCGCTTTCTTTAATTTTTATCTCGGTAATATCTTGTACTGTTCCTATTGAGTATTCAACATTGCCGTCAGCATCATAAAGGTGTTCACAACTTTCATTGACGAATTTTTTGCTTCCATCTGGAAGAATTATTTTATGAGTGATTTTGTGTCGAGTTCTATTAACAACAGAATTTAAAAAGGCTTGTTTTACTATTTCTCGTTCATCATCCGGAACTTGGTCTAATGAATTATCCATCGTAGGTATAAATGAATTCTTATCCTGACCGAACACCTTAAATGCTTCTTCAGACCAATGTATTCTATAGGTAGAATGATCTAACTTCCAACTTCCCATTTTCGCTAAGGCTTGAGCTTGAATCAAAGAATTTTTACTGGCTAATAATTCTTGTTCATATTTTTTTCTTTCGGTAATATCTCGACTAATACCTAATAAACCGATGACATTTCCATCAGAATCCTTGAAAGGAGTTTTAAGTGTTTCTAACGACACTTGGTGAGAATCTGGATACGTAACCAATTCTTCATTTTTGGTAGGCTGATTCCGGTCAAGAACCAATTGATCGTGAAAACGGAAAAAGTCTGCGTTTTTGGTATCAAAGAATTCATAGTCGTTATGACCAATAATTTCAGATATTGGTTTGCCGATAAATTCTGCAAATGCCGGATTGCATCGTACATATCTAAAATTATTATCTTTACAAAATACTAAATCGGGAATATGGTTCAATAGTGAATCAATTAATGCAGCTTGGCTTTTGGATTCTTGCTCTGCAACAATTCTTTCGGTAATATCAAAGCAATGCCCAATATAACCTAGGAACTCATCCTTAGAATCATATCTTGGAGTCCCTTGGTCCAATATCCATCTGAATTCTCCATCGAACCGCTTCATACGATAGACCATTGAGAATATTTCACGCTTATCAAAAGCCCCACAATATATTTCTAAACATCTATCGAAATCGTCTGGATGTACGCCCTCTGCCCAACCGTTTCCAATTTCTTGTTCTAATTTTCTACCGGTAAAATTTAACCAAATATCATTAAAATAATCACATCCTTTGTCTAAACCGGAAGTCCAAACCATAGCCAATCCTGTATTTGCTAAGGTTCTGAATCTTTGTTCGCTTTCCTTCAAGGCATTTTCAACTTTTACTCTTTCGGTAATATCTTGCAATATACAATGAGTTTGTTTGAATTCTCCATCTAGAGTATAGCCAATTTTCCCTTCAAAAGCTACGAAAATCTCAGTACCATCTTTGCATATCATTGGGAATTCGCTGTGTATCTGCCCAGCAGCTTTGAATTTTGGAAAGCGATGGCGAAATGCGTCTTGGACTCCGGGTACAAGGAAATCTCCGAACCATTTCCCGATTACTTCTTCTCGAGAATAACCCAACGTATTCATCCATTGTTGATTTACATCTATGAAATAGCCATTATAATCCAAGGATTGGTAGCCTAATGGAGCTTGCTGGAAAAGCATTTGGAAACGTTCTTCGCTATCTTTAAGAGCTTTAATCATATTGTATTCTAAAGTTGCATCTGAAAACACCAATACTACTCCAATAACGTCGCCGTTACCATTTCTAATCGGTGAAGCACTATCCGAAATTTGATATTCTGTTCCGTCCTTTGAAATCAAAACAGTATGATTAGCTAAACCGATTATTTCGCCGGTTGCAACCACTTTTTCCACAGGATTACTGACCTTGTTGCGATTTTCAGAATTCACGATATTAAATACTTCTATTAGATTTAATCCCTTAGAGTCTTCAAAAGTAACACCACATAATCGTTCGGCGACAGGATTCATTCTAATTATTCGACCATTTAAGTCTGTTGAAATAACTGCGTCTCCGATTGAGTTCAATGTAACAAATAAATTCTCATTGCTATCACCAATTTCTTTTAGTAGATTGGTGTTGTGAATATAATCTGACAGGATTCGACCGATTAACAATGTAGCGAAAGGATATGCTATCATTACTGTAATTGCGATAGTTTGGAAAGTCATCCAGACAAATTGTTGTGGCAAAAATAGCATCAAAGCCAACATAACAATATGAACGAATAACCCCATTATATATATGTTCTTTGAATTAATTTCTTTATGATATTTAATTTTATAATTGTAGAATACTAATCCAATAATTGAAGATGCTGTGATAACCAAAGAGCCGATATAGACTCCAGCTCCGCCCAATACAATACGCGTGATAATTGCCATAAGCCATGAGATAATTGCCGGAATTGGACCAAAGAATAATGCAGCGATACTAAGCACTACTGAGCGACCATCGAAAATTAACCCTTTGGCTAATACAAATGGATTTAGCATAGCAATTATAGCAATTATACCGAAAATCAAACCCGTTATGATTTTACCTAAGGTAGAATTGCCTTTCCAATGTCTGTCGAAAGTAGAAACTACTATACTTGAGGCTACTAATAGCCCTAAATTATACAATATTTGAATAACAATCATTTCCTTTGCCATCACCATGTCCTTAAATTTTAACGGTGCTTTATCATGCTAGGCAAATATATAAAATATTTTTTAAAATATTCAAATATATTTTGTGTACATAAGCAAAACACACTCTATTACTTATACAAATATGCTAAATATCATATTTGAATAAATGAGCTAAAAGAAATCAACAAATGACATTAAAATAAATAATAATATCCCAATTGCAAATTTTAGCGTAGTCTATGCCTTAGGCATGGTGAAATGGAATGTAGAGCCTTGACCGATTATTGATTCTACCCAAATTTTACAATTATGTTTGTCAATAAATTCTTTGCATAATAGCAAACCGAAACCGGAACCTTTTTCATCGTTAGTGCCAACGGAAGTAATTATATCGTCTAATGTAAAGAGCTTCTCCAATATTTCTGTCGCAATTCCAACTCCTGAATCAATTACAGAAAATTGAATGAATTTATCTACTGTTCTTGAATCAATTTCAATCGTTCCTCCGCTATTAGTAAACTTTATAGAATTACTGATAAGATTTCTTAGAATTGCCGAGAACATGTCAATATCGCAGAATATATTGATATTATTTGCGATATTGGAATTAATGCTTATGCTTTTCACATTCGCAATTGGCATTAAACTCTTAATTATCGACTGACAAATATCGGCAGTATTTGCTATTTGCGGTTTGTAGCTAACAATACTCATTTGACTTTTTGCCCATTCTAATAGTCCATTTAACAATTCATAAGTCGATTTAGCAGAACTCAGTATTCCACGACTTATCCGAGAGGTATCTTCCTTACTTAAACTTTCAATTTCTGTAGCTAATAGCTCTGAAAGACCGATAATACCAGTAAATGGCGAACGCAGATCGTGCGATATTATTGAAAAGAATTTATCCTTCGCCGCATTTGCAGCATGCAATTTATCATTGGAATCTTCTATTTCTATTTGTTTTTCGGATAATTCATTCACCAATGTTTCTAACTCAATATTGGATTGCGAAATAATTGAATTCTTTTCGGAAAGACTAATATTTAATTTCTTGTTTTTCTTTCCTGTTATAAAAGTATTAATTAAAGAAATCAAAAGAATAATCACTAAGCCGATAGAGATATACGCAGTAACTCTAAAATTTGAATTAATTTCATATCGCTTTTTAATCTCATTTTTATGTATTGCTAAAGCTCTTTCCATTTCTAGAACTTTAACCTTAACTATATCATTTTTTATGATTAAAGAGTCGCGTAAAACGTCAGCTTTCAATAAATATGAATATGCAGAATCAGTACGATTCATCGCAGCATAAGCATCCGACAGGTTAAAATAACTATTTTTTAGTTCAGCAGTAGCCGAGATTTCTTTAAAGAAATTAGTAGAAGACTGAATATTGCTTAAGCATTCATGAATCAAACTTTTAGAATGGATCTCAAATTCCGGAATTTTAGTTTTAGTTTTGCTCGAATCTGATATATAAGTAAGAATAAGTCTTCCATATTCGGCTTTATAAATGGCTATTCTATACTGATCTTGCATCCCGAAGTTTTGATTTTCATTTTTAGCTTTATTCATATAATTAATAGCAGAGGCATAATCTTTCATTTGAATATACGCAACGCCAATATTCAAATAAATATGGAATTTGAATTCATCTTTTTTATGTTGAGATACTACGCTCAAAGCTTTGTGATAATATTCGAGGGCTAAATTATTATTTTGTATCTGACGATAAGCTCCGGCAATATTAACGTAATTCATAATTTGCCCGATAATATCCTTATGATTATTGCGATAATTTGCAGCGTTACGGAAATATTTGACTCCTTTGTCGTTCATATCTAACAAACAATAGATCAACCCGAGATTATTGTTGATTTTTGCAATTCCGACAGAATCGCCGATTTCAAGGAATAAATCTAAAGCTACTAATAGATTCTTCAAAGCATAAGGATAATTTGAGATAGTCCAATAATTGATGCCTAAGGAATTGTATGATTCAGCCATCCCCAATTTGTAATTCAATTTTTTAGCTAATGCTAAGGCTTTACGTCCAGTTGCTAATCCTAATTGAGGGTCGATCGAATAGTATTTATACGACAAGTTCCGTAATATATTCACTCTATTAGTATCAGCATTTTTAGAGTTTTGCAATTTAACTTTTAGTGAATCAATTGTTTTCATCGAAGAAGTTTGGCAATATAAGTCATTGCTTAATTTTGCTAATATAACAATCACCAATAATGCAAATAAAATTCTTTTAGCCATCAGATATCTCAATCCTATTTCAATATTCAAAATCAATAAGTAAATATTTACCGAATATGTCGGCACTCAAATATATATAAAATATTTTATAATGACAAATGATATTATTGATTACTAATGATTAATAATATACATTGTTTCGAATTAGCTCATTGATGGCTGTATCTTGCTTATTATCAGCATAAATCGGAGAATAATGGTATGAAATGGATATAAAAAAGATTGTAATGAAATTAGTTATATAAAAAATATTTGAGAGAATATTCATAATTTTCTCAACTCTATGCGACACATTGTTCCGATGTACTCCGCTCGATAGCCACCCATTATACACGTCTTTTCCATATAAAAACCGTTGTAAAACTCAGCAACCTTGTCGTTGCAGTTTAGTAAAAAGATGTGTATAATGGTTAGCAATTTAATGCACTTGCTTAGGCAAAGTAACTGTGAATTTCGATCCTTGTCCTTCTTCGCTCTCTACGGAAATTGTACCACGCAGAATATCAACAAATCTTTTAACAATTGACAAACCAAGTCCAGTGCCGGATATTGCCCCTACGTTTTTAAATCTATGGTATGATTCGAATAAATGATCTCTTTCGCTGTCTGGGATGCCTATACCTTGGTCTAAAACACTAATTTCTACAAATGTTTCTCTGTCGATTAAATCAGTTTTAACAATAGAATTAGCTCCGGAATATTTTATAGCATTCGATATTAAATTGATTAATATTTTGCTTAATAAATTCAAATCTGACGATATTTCGATGATAGCAAGATTAGCAGTAATCTCAAATTTATGATTATGTTTATCAGTCAATTTCATATCTTCAACGATACTTTGAGTGAATTTTATCAAATTAATCTCAGATGGTACTATAGTGATCCGTCCTGCTTCTGTCTTACCTATAGTCAATACATCATCTAAAAGTTTAGTCATTGATTTTACAGATAATTGAATATTTTTCAAACTACGCCCAAATTCATCTTTATTTTGCATTTCGAAGAATTTTTCAATTAAATACGTAGAAGACAGAATTACAGTCAAAGGCGTTCTGTATTCGTGCGACACAATTGAAATGAATCTAGACTTTAGTTCGTTCAATTCCTTTTCTTGAATCAGAGCTAATTCAATTTCGGCTTGAGCTTGTTCGAGAGCCTCTTGAGTACGTTTTCTTTCGGCATTTTCGTATCTTAATTCTTCCAATGTTTCTTCTAATTGATGCGTTCTCTCAATTACTCTCATTTCTAATTCAGAATTCAAAGCAAGAATTTCTTGATCAGCACGCTTTCTCTCAATAGCCATTGCGATCTGATTCGATACGAAAAGCAATAGATTCTCATCATCACGAGTGAAGCGAATGCCTTCAATATAGCTTTGTACTACGATAATACCTACAACTTTGTCTTCAATTTTCAAAGGAATTCCCAGCCAATCGACCGAAGGAGCACCAATTTGGTCAATTTTATCTTCGGCTATCATTTGCATAAATATATCCGGTGAGCAAAGCAATGCTTTGCCGGAAAATAGAACATATTCCGTTAAGCCCCGCCGAGGTGGTCGAGATTCTGGAGCAGGATCGAATTCATCTACGAAATAAGGAAATTCTAAAATATCTCTGCTATGGTCATAAAGTGCTATATAAAAGTTATTAGCCGGAACTAATTCATTGACAATATTATGTATAAACGAATAAAGTTCGTTCAAATTTCTAGCAGTACTTGCCGCTTCTGAAATTCTATATAATGATTTTTGCAGTCTTTCGGCTTTATGTTTCTCTTGCAATTCTACTTCAAAATTTACTACAGATTTCCGAACTTTTTTGCGTAGCTGATGAGTCCATATTGTTAAAATTATTACGGCAATTGATATAAAAGCCACTATTATTATAGAAATATTAATAAGCTTATTAGAAATAATCGATTCTGGCAACAAAGGGCTGAACCATTTCCCCTGAATTCTAGTGAATTGTCCATTCTGTTTTAATGATATAATGCCCTCATTTAATTGATTAATCAAATTGTAGTTATCATTTCTTGTAGCAAAACAATAAGGCTGCTTAAGAAATATATTATCAGAATTCTCAATGTTTTTATAAGCTAATTTATCACAATAATACAGTCCAACTACTTTCGAAATCATCGCACAGTCGTAATTGCCCGAAGCTAAACTGATAATAGCTTCTTTTGGAGAGTCCACTCCTACTATGTAATAGTTTTTGTTCGACAACCACTCATTTGCTAAATCACCTTTTTGTACTAATATTTTTTTGCCGGCCAGATCGGCTTCAGTTTCAATCTTTGAATCGCTTTTACGAGTAAATACTACGTAACTAATAATCGAATGAGGCACAGAAAAATCAAATATCTTGTCTCGTTCCGGAGTATAAAACATACCGGTTAAAACATCTATTTCATTGCGGTTGAATGATGAGCGTATTTCTGACCACACTCCGGAGCGAATTTCTATATCGAGATTGGATTCAGCAGCGACTGCTTTAATCAAATCAATATTGTAACCGTCCGGAAGTCCTGATTTATTAATAAATTCATAAGGCGGATAATTATTATCGCAACCAACAATTATCTTCGTCTTCGCTATAGAGTGCATTGGTACTGAATTAAATATCAGTAAAGCACAAATCAGAATCTTATAGTGAATATTTCTCATCTCTTTTATGTCTTTTTTTTATTTGATTTTAAAAAAGTAAATATACAACAATTTATCAATATATCAAACCATTATTTCTTACTATATATTTATATTGTTTAAAAATGTTATCAAATTGAGTGCCGAATTTTTTGATTTATCAAATATTTTCTTTATATTTAACGACTTAATATTGTAAATATCGAAATAATTATATATGATTGCCAATCCTGACAATAGAACGCCTCTACAATTCATAAAAGGCATCGGCCCTAAGCGAGCAGAAATACTCGTAAAGGAAGGAATTTATACTACTGAAGACTTAGTAGCATTTTTCCCAAGAGCTTATATCGACCGCAATGCTTCGGATTCGATTAAAGCATTAACCGTTAAATTATTAGCCGATAAAAATCCGGACAATTGGGACGGAAATGATTTCAATCTCAAATCTGAATCAACTATAGTAGCTACTATTAGCGATATATCGAAAAAAGAATTCGGTAGTGGCAAAAAGTATCTCAAAATAAGCGTTAAAGATAATTCCGGCGGTAGAGCTGAAGTAATTTTTTGGAGTTATGCCGATTATCACGAAAAGCAATATCAAATCGGCGACGTCGTTACGATTAGCGGCAAGGCGGAAATTGACGGGTTTATGAAAATTCAATTTAGTCAGCCGGAAATTCATAAATTCGACGAAAGCGATTATGATGAATATAAAAGTTATATTATTCCAGTTTACAAATCTCCCGAATCATTCAAACGAGGCGGCATAAGCAATAAAGTAGTAAGAAATATCATTTTTACTGCTCTCGGCTCGGAATTAAATCGCTATCAAGAAACATTGCCAGACACTATGATGGAAAAATACAATTTCCCGAATATTCGAGATGCCATCAAAAGTCTGCATTTCCCGGCAAATTTCGAAGATATTAAGCGAGCTAAGGACAGAATGAAATTCGAGGAGATTTTCTATTTCGAACTTTATTTAGCTCTGAGGCAATCCGGCGTAAAAACTTTAGAGCGTGGAGTACATATTCCGAAAAAAAGTGCTTTAGCCCGAAAAGTTT
>CAZIIZ010000041.1:0-10649 GCA_964539225.1 uncultured Hyphomicrobiales bacterium
AAAACATTTGAAGTAAATGTAACCCCAACTTCTTCAATAATTGCAAGAGTGGTTGGTAATGTTCCGGCCTGTACTGGAGATACGATTGAACTGTCTGCTACGATGGGTTTTCAATCTTATTTATGGTCAACCGGTGCAACAGTACAAAAAATTAAAATTGCTCAATCGGGCAATTATTACGTTACAGGTAACAAAGGAACAGGATGTGATTCATATTCAGATACTTTGAAAGTTACATTTGTAGATAAACCAGCTAAACCGATATTTGCCGCACACGGCAGTAGGTTAATAGCCGATTCAATTGCCGGATATCAATGGTACTTGGATAACAAAGCAATTCCTGATGCTACTTCACGGTTTTACAGTACAGAAAAGTCTGGTACTTATAAATTATTAGGTTTAAATGCTGCTGGATGCGGTACATTCTCTGACGAAATGTATGTAGAGTACAGTTCTGTGGACGATAATTTCTCTAATCCTTATACAATTTCACCGAATCCATCGAAGGGTGAATTCAAATTGGAATTATCTTGTACTCCTAATGATTTTATTGAATATACTGTAACTAATGCTTTAGGCGAAAAGTTGTCTTCTATTTCTACCAAAAGTAATACTGAAAATTTCCAAACAATTATCAATTTGAATAATCAAGCTGATGGTGTTTATATGCTAACAATCAGAGTAAACAATTCTAATAAAACTGTGAAATTAATCAAGAAGTAATTAATATGTATGCGTTTCTTCAAGGTAAATTGTATTCTAAAAAATCAGGTGAAGCTGTCATTAATTGTTCTGGCGTAGGGTATCTGATAAATATTTCTATGCAAACTTATGATAAGTTGCCTGAAGTCAATTCAGATGTATTTTTGAATACATATTTAATTGTTCGCGAAGATGCACATCAATTATTTGGATTTATTGATACTCAAGAGCTTGATTTATTCAAGCTCTTGATTTCAATATCCGGAGTTGGACCCAAAGTATCATTAGGGATTCTTTCCTCAATTTCAGCTATAGATTTATCTAATTCAATTGTGCGGAACGACCTTCTGAAATTGCAAAAATTGCCAGGTATAGGGAAGAAGACTGCCGAAAGAATTGTACTGGAACTCAAAGATAAAATAATTAAATTAGATATACCTTCTGCAGATTCTAGTACTAAGCCGACTATAGCAAATTCAAATATGGTTGAAGAAGCAATAGCTGCCTTAATGACTTTAGGATTTAATAAATCATCAGCTGAAAAATCGGTCAAACTAAGCGAAAACGACTTCAAGAATCATGCTACTCAAACTATTGAAGTCCTAATCAAATTAGCTTTGAAATATGCAATGAAATGATAATATGTTTATAGAGTGAATTTATGCTTTTAGTTATACCTTCAATTGAACTGAGTGATGGAATATGCTGTAATAGAATTATTGGCGAGGACGGTACTGATTCATTATACGATCAATATCGACGTAATCCATGCGAATTAATTAGACTTTGGCGGCGTGAAAATGCAAAATCTGTTCATATCAACGACATTGATTCCTTCCAAAACAAATCTATAGAAACTAATATTAATGGTATTATATATTTGACAGAAATGACAGATATACCTTTGACTTTATTACATAATTTCAAAGATTTGGGATTATGCCGTATATTTTTAAATGCTGGGATATATCGAATTTTCATCGGCAAGCTGTTTATTAACTACCCTTATGAAATTAGTCAACTTGTCAAACAATATACTCCGTCTCGAGTGTGTGCTTATATTGATACTGATAATACAACTGTTTATTATGATAATGATACTGTAAAAATCCCTATTGATGAAGTAATGAAATTAATTAAATCAACTGGAGTTAATCGCATTTTGTATCATAATAGAAATTGGAAAGATTCCGTTTCTGATGAAGATATCGAATCAATTAAAGATATTTTCGAGCGATACAAAGTACGAATAACAATTAATGGTGGCGTGAATAGTGCTCCTGACTTGTGGAAATTAAATACATGTATTAAATACGGTATAGATTCCGTAACTATTGGGCAAGCATTCTATCAAAATAAATTTCCTTGTCAAAAAATATGGCGAATGATCGAGGCAGAACTAGAACCCAATATAGTTAATAATTCTTTTAAATAATATATTATCCTTTTGTTCCATTAATAATGAAAATTTACTATGTATGTACCCACTATTCGAGAAGATTTAACAGCACTTGGTTGGGATGAATTAGATATTATATTTATTTCAGGCGACGTGTATATTGATGTCTCAAATGATGGAACTGCACTCTTGGCTAAATTTCTAATTAGTAAAGGATACAAAGTCGGGATAATTTCCCAACCGGATATTGATTCCGATATTGATATAAAGCGATTAGGTGAGCCGAAATTATTTTGGGGAGTAAGTGCCGGATGCGTCGATTCTATGGTAGCTAATTATACTTCGCTTAATAAAAGAAGAAGTAACGACGACTTAACTCCTGGAGGAATAAATAATAAAAGACCAGACAGAGCAAGTATCATTTATACTAATTTGATAAAGAGATATTATAAATCGAATAAGCCAATTTTGCTCGGCGGTATTGAAGCAAGTTTACGCAGAATCACTCATTATGATTATTGGACTGATAGCATTAGGCGTTCAGTATTATGCGATTCTAAAGCCGATGCGTTGATTTATGGAATGGCTGAGAAAGCTATTCTGCAATTCGCCGAAGCTATACTTAACGAAACCGATTTTAGGGAAATTAGAGGATTATGCTACCTAAGCAATCAAGCGAATGAACGATACATTCAACTGCCAAGCTATGAAGATACAAAACAGAATAAAGATAAATTCTCGGAAATGTTTACTGCCTTCTACCAAAACAATGATTATTTGAATGCCGATGGACTTTGTCAAAAAGTAGGCGATAGGTACTGGATTCAAAATCCTCCACAACCGCACTTATCAGAGAAAGAAATTGATGAAATATATTCGCTTGAATTCGAACGCGATTCGCACCCATACTATAAAGCCAAAGGGCAAATAAAAGCTTTAGATACTATTCGCTTCTCAATTACTTCACATCGTGGCTGTTTCGGCGAATGTAATTTTTGTGCGATAGCGGTGCATCAAGGACGCAAAATTATTAGTCGCTCCAAGCAATCAATTATCAATGAAGTAAAGCAAATTGTTAAGAATAATTATTTCAAAGGAAATATTTCCGATGTAGGCGGAGCTACTGCAAATATGTACCGTATGAAATGCGAAATTCAAGACAAACACGGTTCGTGCAAAAACAAAAGTTGTATTTTTCCGAATATTTGTAAAAATATGGATGTGTCGCATTCCGAGCAAGTAAGTCTGCTTACTGAGTTGCGAAATATCTTTGGAATTAAAAAAATATTTATTGGTTCCGGAATTAGATATGATTTGATTATGGGCGATCGTAAATCCGGTAAAGACTATTTACGAGAACTCGTGCGTCATCACGTATCCGGTCAACTGAAAATTGCTCCTGAGCATATTGATAACGATGTGTTGACTTTAATGAGGAAACCTAATAATAGCAATTTGATAGAATTTATTAAAGAATTTAAGGAAGCTGGGCGAGAAGCCGGAAAGAACCAATTCTTGACTTATTACTTTATCGCTTCGCATCCGGGATGTACCGAAAAGTCAACGAAAATTCTAAAGGATTTTATAAATAAAGAATTATCATTTAATCCGGAACAAATCCAAATTTTCACTCCAACTCCGTCCACGTATTCTACTTTGCAATTTTACACAGGGAAGAGTAATTACGACGGAACTGAAGTATTTGTAGAAAAGAAAAATAGTAAAAAAGCTCAAGAAAAAGCAGAGCTACAGGGCGTTCAAACAAAATATCAAAACTCAAATGAGAAAAATAAAAAGAATCGGGATAATAGGCGGTAGCTATAATCCTATACACAATGGTCATTTAATAATTGCTGAAAGATTTAGAGAACAATTGGACTTGGATTTGATTCTCTTTATTCCGGCTAATATTTCACCATTTAAAGTAAATAATACAAGCGACAATATCGAAGCTCAGCATCGACTTAATATGGTTAGGTTAGCTTGCCGATCGAATAAGAATTTCAAAGTCGAGGAATACGAATTAAAGTATAATAGAGTGTCATATACAATAAATACAATCAAGCATTTAAAAAATAAATATCTGAATTCTGAATTGTATTTATTAATTGGCGAAGACCAAGCAATTCAATTTAACAAATGGAATAAATGGCAGGAAATAATTCAATTATGTAAAGTGTGTGTAGCCGGACGGGATCTTAAGGGAGAAATGAAGTCCCAAATTGATTCTATATTCGCCTGTGAGAATAACTATAAAGTAATTTGGGTGGATTCGCCGCTTATTGAAATCTCATCATCGGACATTCGGCTGAGGACGAAAGCAAGGAAAAGTATTACATATTTATTGCCAAGTTCCGTGCGGAATTACATAGAGAAAAATGAGCTTTATCGTTAATTCTATTGCTGAGTCATTTTCATACCTTCGACAGGTTTCTTTACACTGCCGAAAGTTTACTATTTACGGTTACTTTACTATTAACCAATTTAACCGGAGACAGCATATATAACATGTATTTCTATTGATGAGCATTCTGCATTTTTGCTCAGATAGACTTCAGAATAAAAATTAGGAAATTATTCAGAAATATATTATCTTGCGTACTGAAGCAAATAATATTAAAATTGAGAAAAAAGATGGATTCAATAATATTTACTAATAAAGCTCAATGCCAAGACTGCAATCGCTGTGTCCGTAAATGTCCGGTGAAAGCGATAAAAGTCGAGAACGCACAAGCTTCGGTTGATTCCGACAAATGTATCACTTGCGGCACTTGTATCAGAGAGTGTCCTCAGCATGCAAAACATTATAGAAGAGATACATTTAAAGCCAAGGAATTGCTTATTTCCGGCACAAAGGTAGCAGTAAGTTTGGCTCCATCATTTGCAGGTATTTACGATAAATGGAAATGGTTAAGATTGCCTTCTGCGTTGAGAAAATTGGGTTTCGATTATATTGCCGAGACTTCGACAGGAGCATATTTCTCTGCGAAAGCCACTAAGGACGAATATCTTAAAGCTAAAACCTCTCTAATCGCTACGGCTTGCCCGGCAATAGTTAGCTATATTGAGAAATATAGACCGGAAAAAGTGCCGCATTTAGTGCAAATAGTATCACCGATGGTAGCACATGCTAAATATTTAAAGCAAGCTTTCGAAAATAATAATGAAGAAATAAAGATAGTATTTATCGGTCCATGCACTGCTAAAAAAGCAGAAGCCGAGCGTCCCGAATTCGCAGGATTAGTTGATGTCGTGTTAACATTTCAAGAATTAGACGAATGGATGCACGACGAAGGTATTAATTTAGAGGAATTGGAAGAAAGCGGATTCGACGAGAAAGCTCCCCATGTCGCTAAACTTTTCCCATTGATGGGCGGATTGATAAAAACTGCTGAAATGGATGCCGATATTCATTCGTACAATATTATCAACGTCAGCGGAATCGACGAAATTATGGAATCATTTGATTTGATAGAAAGCACTCCTGATACTGACTTCTTGATTGATCCTTTATTTTGTTCGCAAGGTTGCTTGAACGGACCGGGCGTTAATACGGAATATAATATATTTGAACGCCGCAGACATTTGCTTCAATATCGTGATTCATCGGTATCTATAGACGCTCCTTCGACCGGCAATGATTTAGATTATCATACTGCATTCAATACCGATATTGGATTATCTCAGAATAAATATACTGAAGCTGAAATAGCTGCTGTATTAGCTAAAACCGGAGAATCAGATTTCCATAAACGTCCGAATTGCGGTGCTTGTGGGTATAATTCTTGCCGAGAGAAAGCAATTGCAGTGCTTGATGGTATGGCGGAAACGGAAATGTGCTTGCCTTACGTTCGCAGGATAGCTGAATCTCGAAAGAATAAATTATTCGAGACCACTCCCAATGGCGTAGTAATTTTAGATTATCGCTATAATATTATAAATATGAATCCGGCATTTAGGAAATTTTTTATTTGTTCGCAATCAATCGTTGGTAAACCAATTTCATACCTAATGGATCCTGAACCATTTGTGAAATTAGTGGCTGGCGAAGATGATGAAGTGATGGAAATTACAGTCAAACATGATAACTACAATATTGTTAGCCATCAAATTATGTATAAATTGCCGGAAGAAAATTTAATTGTTGGTATTTTTGTGAATATTACCAAAAATGTTTCCGACAATACTCAATTAGCTGAACTTAGAGAAAAAACAATCAGCCAAGCTCAGGAATTATTGAATCATCAGATTGATATGGCTCAGAACTTCGCAAAATTACTAGGAGAAACTGCCGCTCGAGGCGAAGCATTAGTCGATAACTTAATGAAAATGTCGGAAGACACAAATTCTAAGGATAATAATAGAACGAATAAGGGCGGAAATTGGTTATGGGATATTTACACTACGAAATAGAGTTCGAGCAAAGAGCAAAAAACAAACGAGGAATTTGCGGAGATGTATTCTATTGGGAACGTACTCCGAAGGAAACTATTATGCTATTAAGCGATGGCTTAGGGCATGGAATAAAAGCAAACATAGCCGCCAATCTGTGCGTTTCTCGATTGAAAGAATTATTACAAAGCGGATTCTCGATTCGTAATGCTTTCGCTGCGGTAGGGAAGACCATGGACGAGGCAGTCGCAAAAGATTTGCCTTATGCTGTATTTACAATGGTCAGAATATTGCCTGACGGCATGACTACTGTATTGGGTTTCGAAATGCCGGCACCAATATTAGTATCTCGCAAAATCAGTACTGTGCTGAACCAACGCATAATGCAAATTGGACATAGCAATATTACTGAAGCCACCTGCGTACTTAGTCCGAACGATGCTATAATGATAATGAGCGATGGAATAACTCAAGCCGGAATGGGGCGTGGGCTAAAGCTCGGATGGGAAAGTCCGGGAGTAAATAAATATATTAACGATTACATGCGGCAAAAAAAGAATATATTCGAATTGCCACGTCATATTAGCTTAGAAGCTTACAGATTGTGCCAAAACAATGAAGACGATGACTCTACTGTTGCCATCGCTGTATGCAGACCGGGCGGCACTGTAAGTATATTTACCGGTCCTCCGGCGAATAAGGCTATGGATGTTAAAATTGTACGGAAATTTATGTCGCAAGATGGAATTAAAATTGTTTCCGGAGCGACAACAGCTAAAATAGTGGCCGCCGCTTTAGGCAAACAATTAGAAATTGACTCCATAAAACTGCACGGAGATTTCACTCCTCCGGCAAGTGCGATAGAAGGCGTTGATTTAGTTACTGAAGGTGCGTTAACATTAAATCAACTATATAACGTCTTGGATGAAGATAGAGATGACTTAGTCGAATTTAATCCCGTTACGGAAATATACGACTACATTATGGATGCTGACAGAATAGTGTTCTACATAGGCAGAGCGGTTAATCCTGCGAGTTATGATATTAGCTTTAAACAGATGGGATTGCTATCGAGAAATAAAATTGTGCCTATGCTTGCCGATAAATTAAGAAGAAAAGGTAAATTAGTATTAATGGAGTTTGTATAAGAGTTATGCTACATATTGAGAAAGTAAATAACAAGAAAATATACTTCGTTTCAGATGTTCATTTGGGATTTTTTGAACGCGAAATTGATAAAAAAAGAGAAGATATACTCATAAAATGCCTTGAAAAGATTATGCCGAATTGCGAACGATTAGTGATAGTCGGAGATTTTTTCGATTATTGGTTCGAATGGAAAAAAGTAATTCCCAAATACTTCTACAGAACCTTGGCTGTATTGCACAAATTCAGAGAGAATGGAATCGAAGTGGATTACGTGATGGGCAATCACGATTTCGGTCATAAATCATTCTTCAAAGAAGAGCTTAATATCGAAATCCACAATGCCCATATAGAAAGAAACTTTTTCGGCAAGAAATTCTACATTTATCATGGCGATGGTTTGTCGTATCAAGACGGACCGTACAGAATCCTTAAAAAAATATTAAGAAGTAAATTCAATTTGTCTCTATATTCACGACTATTCCACCCCGATTTAGCTATCAAATTGGCATTATCAACTTCAAATAAAAGCAGAACATTTACAGACTCTAAGAAATATGGGAAGTGCGATGGGATGCAGGATGCAGCCTTTGCTAAAATTGATGCAGGATTCGATTTCGTAATTTTCGGGCATCGTCATAAGCAAACTAATATAAGCCATAATAATGGTAGATATATTAATTTAGGCGATTGGTTCAAAACTCCGGGCTTCGGAATTTACGACGGAGATGAATTCGTTCTACAATCAGTCGATAAAATATTGGAATAAATTGGAAAATGTTATAGATTCCTGCATCCACTCGAAGACTCGTTCCGCAGGTATGACAAGAATTCATAATGCTTTAGATTCCTGCATCCACTCGAAGACTCGTTCCGCAGGTATGACAAAAAGACAATATCTTTATTCCTGAATCAGTTCGAGGATTCACTCCGAAGGAATGATACCTAAAGGTTTGTTAAATGATGTGGATAATGGTTAGTGAATCAATTGAGTAGTAATATTAATCTTATAAAATTCTAACGGGAGTGCATTTTAATTGATTCGACTGTAGAATAGGGGACAGTAAATTTGCCAAAATTGAAATCGTCGTAATCTCTGCTACCGTGGTAATCAGAACCGCCCGTAGCCATTAGCCAATACTGACCGGCGATGGTTTGATAGTAATTGCGGAGCGAAATATCATGCCCAGGGTGTATCACTTCTATGGCATCTAATCCGTAATCAATGACTTTATAAAGAACTTCCTGACTGATCGAACGTCCGGGATGAGCAAGCGATGCAATTCCTCCGGCTTGGTTTACCATTTTAATTGCTTCAGAAATCGGGAAATTGGTTTTCTCGACATATCCGGGACGACCGTCTCCGAGATATAAGAGGAAAGCCTCCTTCCAAGTATTAACTAATTTATTTTGAATCATAGCGTTTGCGATGTGCGGACGAGTGATGGGAGCTACTCCAGCTAATTCTTCAATGTAGTCTAATTCTAAATCGATTCGGACTTTTTTCAATTTTTGTAATATTTTCTCTGCTCGAACTCTTCTGCTTAGTTTAAACACTTCTAAATGGGTTCGCAGCCTATCGTTATTAACGTCAATATTATATCCTAACAGGTGGTATTCCCGTTTTTTCTCGTGGCAACTTAGCTCAATACCGCTGATAATTTCCACATTATATTTATCTTTGAGGCTCATAGCTTTGATACAACCATCGACAGTGTCGTGATCAGTAATCGCACACGCTTGCAGTCCGATATTGTCTAATCGGATTAGTATGTCTTCCGGAGTTTTTGCTCCATCAGAATAAGTCGTATGAATATGTAAATCTGCTACGGGTTCCATAAATATCTTTTTACTTAATAATTACTTTCAATTATTATTGTGGAATTATTGAACAAATTATGCTCTAATGTCTTTTTAAATTTTTATGCCCGATTCAAAAAAAGAATCGGGCATAAAATTAATACTTTAAAACTACCCTAAAATGCTTTTTATAGTAGTTTCTATTTCATCTAATTTGACTACCAAGCGTTCGCCTGTAGCTCTATTTTTAATTTCTACATTACCTGCTTCTAAGTTCTTTTTACCGATAATAATCTGAACAGGAATTCCGATTAAATCGGCATCATTGAACTTAATTCCGGCTGAGTCGTCTCTATCGTCGTACATTACTTCAAAGCCTTTAGCCTCTAAACCAGCATACAATTCATCTGCGTAAGTCTTGACTATTTCAAATTTAGCAGGACTTAGCGACAGAATATGCACTTGGAACGGAGCTAATGGCCCCTTCCAAATTATGCCTTGTTCTTCGTAATTTTGCTCAATAAAGCAAGCCATAAGTCTCTCGACTCCGATACCATAACTGCCCATAATGATTGGATTTTTATTGCCCTGAGCATCTAAGAATTCAGCATTTAAAGCCGTTGAATATTTAGTACCTAGTTTGAAGATATGTCCTAATTCAATTGCTTTTACTACTCTGAGCGTTTCGCCACATTCTGGGCAAGGTTCGCCCGGCACGATTGTGCGTAAATCATAGAATTCAGAAATTTGAGTATCTCTGTCGAAATCGATATTTTTAAGGTGATAACCGTCTTTATTCGCTCCAGAAACCATTCCGTTGGCGTGTTGCAATAAATTATCGGCTATCATTTTGATTTTGGTCTTGGTATTAATTGGACCGATCGAACCGTGTCCGGCTCCAGTATATTCCTCTAATTCATCCTGTAAAGCTGGACGCAAATTATTAGTTTTGAATATAGCTTGCAATTTCTCTTCGTTTAAAGCATCATTGCCACGCATAAAGATAATTACTGGTTCGTTCTCGATAATATATACTACTGATTTAGCACATCTTTCTTCGGCTATTCCGAAATGAGCGATTAAATCATCAATTGTTTTTGAATTAGGAGTAGCAAATTCTTCAATTGCAGGATTTTCGTCTAAACGAGAAACAGTAGCAATATTTGAAGTAGCAACTTCTAGATTTGCGGCGTAACCGCATTTATCGCAA